>NCGI01000005.1 GCA_002256925.1 Polaromonas sp. 28-63-22 | reverse complement strand
CCGGCGTGCGCCTGGCCGTTTGCGTCGGTCAGCACAAGCTGCCCCGTCGCCAGCCGCTGCAGTTGAAATGAAACATCGGCCTTCGCCGACTCTGCATGGCTGGTCATCGGTTGCCTGTTTGTTGCGCGGCATGCTGCGCCGCATGGGAAAGTTGCGAAGTGACCAGCGCAATCTGCGTTTGCTGGTTCACTGCGAGCGCTGAATCGTCCTCGCTATCGACCTGCCGCGCCTGCGCTTCGTAGAGTCGCCAGTAAGCGCCCTGTTTGGCCATCAGCTCATCATGCGGGCCCACCTCCACCACCTGGCCACGGTCCATCACCACCAGCCGGTCGGCCTTGCGCAGCGTTGACAGACGGTGCGCGATGGCGATCGTGGTGCGGCCCTGCACCAGATTGTCGAGCGCGCGTTGAATTTCCTTCTCGGTTTCGGTATCGACCGATGACGTGGCTTCGTCAAGGATCAGAATGCGCGGGTTGATGAGCAAGGCGCGTGCAATCGAGATTCGCTGGCGCTCACCGCCCGACAGGCCCTGTCCGCGCTCACCGACCAGGGAGTCGTAGCCTTGCGGCAGTCGCAGGATGAATTCATGCGCGTGGGCGGCGCGCGCCGCACTGACGATCTCGGCGCGCGTGACGCCGGGTTTGCCGTAGGCGATGTTTTCAGCAATGGTGCCAAAGAACAGAAACGGCTCCTGCAGCACCAGGCCAATGTTGCGCCGGTAGTCGGCCACGGCAAAGCGGCGAATATCGGTGCCGTCCACCTGGATGGAGCCGTCGGTCACATCGTAAAAACGGCAGATCAGATTGACCAGCGTGCTTTTGCCCGAACCGCTGTGGCCCACCAGGCCGATCATTTCGCCGGGCTGTATCTGCAGGTCGAGGCCCCGGATGACGGAACGGTTGCCGTACCGGAAGCCCAAGCCTTTCATGTCGATGCGCCCCTGCAGGGCCTCGATTTTCACCGGCTGGGCCGGCTCGGGCACGTTCGACACGTGGTCGAGAATGTCAAAGATGCGCTTGGCGCCGGCAGCGGCTTTTTGCGTGACCGAAACAATCCGGCTCATCGAGTCAAGGCGGCCATAAAACCGGCCAATGTAGGCAATAAAGGCTGTCAGCACGCCGACCGTGATCTGCTGCCGGGCGATCAGCCAGATGCCAAAGGCCCAGACCACCAGCAAGCCGATTTCAGTCAGCAGCGACACCGAGGGCGTGAACAGCGACCAGGTCTTGTTGAGTTTGTCATTGACCACCAGGTTGTGATGGTTGACTTCGCGGAAGCGCTCGGCCTCGCGTTTTTCCTGGGCGAAGGCCTTGACCACGCGAATGCCGGGAATCGTGTCGGCCAGCACGTTGGTGACATCGGACCAGACCCGGTCGATCTTCTCAAAACCGGTGCGCAGCTTGTCGCGCACCACGTGAATCATCCACGCGATGAACGGCAGCGGCAGCAGCGTCACCAGCGCCAGCCACGGGTTGATGGAAAACAAAATGACGGCCGTCATGATGATCATCAGGACGTCGGTGGCGAAGTCGAGCGCGTGCAGCGACAAAAAAACGCAGATACGGTCGGTTTCCGAACCGATGCGGGCCATCAGGTCGCCGGTGCGCTTGGCGCCAAAATAGTCCAGCGACAGGTCCAGCAGGTGGTCAAACGTGGCTGTGCGCAGGTCGGCGCCTATGCGTTCAGACACCAGCGCCAGCAGGTAGGTGCGCGCCCAGTTCAAGGCCCAGCCCAGCACCGCAGCGGCCAGCAGCCCGCCCAAAATCCACACCACTTTCGACGTCTCGATCTGCTGGCCGTTCTGGAACGGAATCAAAACTTCGTCCATCAGCGGAATCGTCAGATAAGGCGCCACCAGCGTGGCGGCTGTCGAGGCCAGCGTCAGTAAAAACCCGGCCAGCAGCTGGCCCCGGTACGGATGGGCGAATCGCCACAGGCGCAGCAGCACCCAGGTGGACGGCGGCGTGTGCAGATCGCGCGCGCAGGCCGGGCATTCCTCGCTGTCGGGCGGCAGCGGCAAATCGCATTCCGGGCACACGGCCAGGTCGGTGTCCTGGGCCGTTCCGCTGCCGGTCAGCGTTGCGGCGCCGGCAGGGCCGCCGGCCTGTTGCTGGGCAAACAGCCGCACCAGACGCAACGCTTGCAAATTGTTGCCCAGCGTAAAGCGCCAGCCGGCGAGCCGGCCGTCATTGCCCTGCAGCTCCAGCGTGCCAACGCCCGCATGGTCAAAATGGCGCAATCGCAGGTCTGGCACGAACGCCCCGGCCGGCGTCAGCAGGCTCCAGCCGGTCCAGCCGGTCGCCTGGCTGAAGGCCAGCACACGCTGATTCGTCAGTGCCACCAGGCCCGGCTCAAAGTGCAGTTGGGCGTTCAGGTCAACCGCCAGCGTGCACAGAACGTTCTCTTGGTCTGCAAGCCGGGGTGCGAGTTGTCCCATCGCGGCCGCAGCGAATTCGCCGGAGACAGGGGTATCGCTGGCATTGACCGGCGGATGCTTGGGTTGCATGGTGTTTTTGATTGATTGGAGTCCGCGCAAGGACGTGCCGCCATGTTTGCGCAACCCCGGATTTTCGCCCAAGCCAGCCCGGGGCCGGCGGATTTCAGCTGATTGTGAAAGTGCCAGCCCGCAAAACGACATTAAAACCAGGGAATCAGCCGCCAGAACACTGCCACCCGCCGTTCAATACCTATAACAAAAACGTTGTCGATGTGTCTCCCGCTTTCGGGGACTCGCCAGCCCGGCGGCCGGCGGCGCGCATCGACAGCACGGCGGGAAGCCTCAAAAACCAAAAAAAATGCTAAAACCAAGGAAACACGCTGACATTGCGTTGCTGCGCATCAATTACCTGCGCGGCCCCAACATCTGGACCTACCGACCGGTCCTGGAAGTGTGGCTCGATCTGGGCGGCCTGGAAGATTTCCCCACCAATTTGCTGCCGGGCTTCAATGACCGGCTGGTGACCTTGCTGCCTGCGCTGCTGGAACACACCTGCGGCGTGGGTGAGCCGGGCGGCTTTCTGGAGCGCCTTCATGAAGGCACCTGGACCGGCCATGTGCTGGAGCATGTGGTGATCGAACTGCTCAACCTCGCCGACATGCCCACCGGCTTCGGCCAGACGCGCAGTACCTCGCGTCCGGGCGTTTACCGCATGGTGTTTCGGGCGCGTGACGAGCAGGTCGCCCGCACCGCGCTGGCGCAGGGTCACCGCTTGCTGATGGCCGCTATCAATGCGGAGCCTTACGGCGCCGCCGACGTCGCCCGCGCCATTGAAGAAATTCGAACCAAAGTTGACGACTGTTACCTGGGGCCCAGCACCGCCTGCATCGTGGCGGCGGCCACCGAGCGACGCATTCCCCACATCCGGCTGAACGACGGCAACCTGGTGCAACTGGGTTACGGTGCCAGCCAGCGCCGCATCTGGACCGCTGAAACCGACATGACGAGCGCCATTGCCGAGGGGATCGCCCACGACAAGGATCTCACCAAAAGCCTGCTGGCGACTTGCGGCGTGCCGGTGCCGGAAGGCGAGATTGTCAGCAGTGCCGAAGCCGCCTGGGAAGCAGCACAGGAAATCGGTCTGCCGGTCGTCGTCAAGCCGACGGACGGCAACCATGGCCGGGGCGTCTCGCTCGACCTGAACAACCAGAAAGATGTGGAAGATGCGTTCCTGCTGGCAGAGCCGGAAGGCAGCGACGTGATGGTTGAGCGTTTCGTGCGCGGCCACGAACACCGGCTGCTCGTGGTGGGCGGGCGTGTCGTGGCGGCGGCCCGTGGTGAAACCGCCTGGGTGACCGGCGACGGCACCTCGACCGTGGTGGAACTGGTCGATGCCCAGCTCAATACCGACCCTCGGCGCGGCAACGACGAAGGCTGTCCGCTGGGACGCATCGAGACCTGCGAAGACGGGGCGATTGTGCTGGACCTGCAGCGCCAGGGCTTGAGCCCGCAGGCTGTGCCCGCTGCCGGCCGCGAGGTGCTGATCCAGCGTAACGGCAATGTCTCCATCGACTGCACCGACGAGGTCCACCCCGAAGTGGACCATATCGTGTCGCTGGCCGCCCGCGTCGTGGGTCTTGATATCGCTGGCATCGATGTGGTGGCGCAAGACATCTCGCGCCCTCTCCACGAGCAGGGAGGCGCCGTCGTCGAAGTCAACGCCGGCCCGGGGCTGCTGATGCACCTCAAGCCTGCGGCCGGTGCGCCGCGCCCGGTCGGCCGCGCCATCTGCGACCACCTGTTTCCTGACACCCCGGAGCACGCCAAAAAAGACGGTAGCCAGCAGGTGCCGGTGGGACGCATTCCGCTGGTCGGCATTGCCGGCTCGCAAGGCAGCCAGCACATCGCGCGTCTGGTGGCCTGGCTGCTGCACCTGTCGGGGCGCCACGCCGGCCTGGCCTGCGACGATGGATTGTTTCTTGATCAGCGCTGCATTGACAGCGCGAGCAGCGCGCACTGGGAAGCCGGCCAGCGGCTCCTGATGAACCGCTCAGTGCAGGCGGCCGTGTTTGAAAACGGCGCCGAATCGATTCTGCGCGACGGCCTGGCCTACGACTGCTGCCAGGTGGGCGTGGTCACCGACCTGGGCGGCGCATCCGGCCTGGCCGAATTCGACATCACCGAAGAGGCGCAGATGTACCGCGTGCTGCGCGCGCAGGTTGACGCCGTGCTGCCTGGCGGCGCGGCCGTGCTCAACGCCACACCCGCCGATCTCGCAGCCATGCAGACGCTGTGCGATGGGGAGGTTATTTTTTACAGCACAGACCCCACTGCCGCCGCCCTCGCCGCGCACCGCGAGAACAACGGCCGAGCCCTGTATTTGCGGCAGGACCAGATCGTGCTGGCCACCGGCGCCACTGAAGCCTTTTTGCCAGGTCTTGGCAAGCTCATGGCCTGGCGCGGGCGAAACCAGCGCGGCGAGATGTCAGAAGCCACGCTGCTGGCCGCCACCGGTGCGGCATGGGCGCTGGGCATTCCCCTCAATCTGATAGGCGCCGGCATTGAAGCCTTCGGCCCTCTCGAAAAAACCATGGCAGGAGCCCTCTGATGGAAGTTTCGCGCGTCCGCGCCCTTCGCGGTCCCAACCTCTGGAGCCGCCACACCGCGCTCGAAGCCATTGTGGCCTGCACCCCCGATGAATGCGCCATCAGCAAGCTCAAGGGCTTTGAAGCGCGCATCCGGGCGCTGTTTCCTGGCCTGGGGGTTTTGAGTTCGGGCTCGCGGCTTGCGGTGTCCCTGGCCAACGTGCTCGAATACGCCGCGTTTGAACTGCAGGCTGCAGCCGGCTGCCCGGTGACCTTCAGCCGCACTGCTGCCACGGTCGAGCCCGGAACCTACCAGGTGATCGTCGAATACAGCGAGGAAGCCGTCGGCCGGCTTGCGCTGGAGCTTGCACAGTCGCTCATCCAAGCGGCACTCCATGAGTCCACCTTTGACCTGGAGACGGCCATCGCGCAGTTGCAAGAGCTCGACGAGTCCGAGCGGCTGGGCCCGAGTACCGGCGCCATTGTTGACGCCGCCGTGGCGCGCGGCATTCCGTATCGGCGCCTGACACGCGGCAGCATGGTGCAGTTCGGTTGGGGCTCGCGCCAGCGACGCATCCAGGCCGCCGAAATCGACGCCACCAGCGCGGTTGCCGAATCCATCGCGCAGGACAAGGACCTGACCAAGAAACTGCTGCGGGCTGCGGGCGTGCCCGTGCCGCTGGGCGGGCCCGTCACCGACCTGGACGACGCCTGGGCCGCCGCGCAGGTCATCGGGCTGCCCGTGGTCGTCAAACCGCAAGACGGCAACCAGGGCAAGGGCGTCACGGTCAACATCGTCACGCGCGAGCATCTTGACATTGCCTACCGCGCTGCGGCGGAGCACGGTGAAGTCATGGTTGAAAAGTTCTTGCCGGGCAGCGATTTCCGCCTGCTGGTGGTCGGCGACCGCCTGGTTGCCGCCGCGCGGCGCGACCCGCCGCAGGTGGTGGGCGACGGCCTGCATTCAGTGCGCGAACTGGTCGCCATCGTCAACCAGGATCCGCGCCGGGGCGAGGGCCACTCAACCTCGCTCACCAAAATACGTTTTGACGACATCGCCGTGGCCAGGCTTGCCGTTCAGGACTTGACGCCCGAATCCATTCCGGCCAGAGGCCGGCGCGTCATCCTGCGCAACAACGCCAACCTCAGCACCGGAGGCACCGCCACCGACGTCACGGACGACGTTCATCCCGCCATTGCGGCGCGGGCGGTTGCGGCGGCGCAAATGGTCGGCCTGCACATTTGCGGCGTGGACCTGGTGTGCGAAAGCATGCTGCGTCCCCTCGAAGCGCAGCACGGCGGCGTGGTCGAAGTCAACGCGGCGCCGGGCCTGCGCATGCATCTCTCGCCGTCGTATGGCAAGGGGCGCGCTGTTGGCCAGGCCATGATCGATGAATTGTTTCCCGCTGGCGACAACGGCCGCGTGCCCGTCATTGCGGTGACCGGAACCAACGGCAAAACCACCACCACCCGGCTGATCGCCCATCTGGTGGCCGCCAACGGGCTGCGCGTAGGCATGACCAACACCGATGGCGTCTGGGTCAACGGGCGTCAGACCGACAGCGGCGACTGCAGCGGACCGAAAAGTGCGCGCAGTGTGCTGATGCACCCCGACGTGGATGCGGCGGTGTTTGAGATCGCGCGCGGGGGCGTGCTTCGCGAGGGGCTTGGTTTTGACCGCTGCGAGGTGGCCGTGGTGACCAACCTGGGCCGGGGCGATCACCTGGGCCTGAACTACATCACCACGGTGGAAGATCTGGCAGTGCTCAAGCGGGTGATCGTGCAAAACGTCGCCAACACAGGCTACGCGGTCCTCAATGCCGCTGACAGCATCGTGGCCGAGATGGCGTCGGCATGCCCGGGGAAAATCATCTTCTTTGCCGCCGACCGGCACCACCCGCTCATGGCGACGCACCGCGCCCAGGGTCACCGCGTCGTGTACGTGGACGGCCCGATGCTGGTGGCCGCCGAAGGCGCCCGCGTCGAGCGTATCGCGCTGCAGGAAATCCCGCTGACACGCGGCGGCAGCCTCGGCTTCCAGGTTGAAAACGTCATGGCCGCCGTGGCCGCTGCCTGGGCCGTGGGCGTGAACTGGGACACCGTCAAGAGCGGGCTGGCGAGCTTTGTGGCCGACGCCCAGAACGCACCCGGCCGCTTCAATGTGATGGACTACCACGGCGCCACCGTGATTGCCGACTACGGCCACAACCCAGACGCCATGCGCGCCCTGGTGGCGGCCGTCGATGCGATGGCTGGCGCTGCGACCTCTCCCGGTCAGCGCCGCAGTGTGGTGATCAGCGGTGCCGGTGACCGGCGCGACATCGACATCACCGATCAGACCGTTATTCTGGGTGCAGCTTTCGACGACGTCATTCTTTACCAGGACGCCGCCCAGCGCGGACGCGCCGACGGCGAAGTGATGGCGCTGCTGCGGCAAGGTCTGGCCAGCGCCAGCCGGACCCGCCGCATTGATGAAGTTCGTGGTGAGTTTCTGGCCATCGACACGGCGCTGGCACGCCTGCAGCCGGGTGACCTGTGCCTGATTCTGGTCGATCAGGTGCAGGAAGCCCTGAGTCATCTGGCCATGCGGGTGAAGCAAGCCCGAGAACCCGCCACAGCAAGCTGAAATTCAAGCAAATAGTAGCCGCAGCCCACACAGAACGTGCGCGGGCAGCTATTGAATTGATAGCGACTGAGCTTCCCAGTACGACGTTAAACTTGCTGTCATGAGCTGGCACGCGACCCTTGACATCGACTACACCCTGCAGGCGGACAAAACCGTGGCGCGGTTTGCACACACGGGGCCACTGCGTATTTTGCAAAGCCTGTATCCCGAGGGCGACGGCATCTGCCACAACGTCATCGTGCATCCGCCCGGCGGGCTGGTGGGTGGCGACACCCTCGATCTGAGCTTCACGGCCGGGCCGGGCGCCCATGCGCTGGTGACCACCCCGGGCGCCACACGCTTTTACCGCTCCGAGCACGAACGCGCGCTGCAGCGCGTCCAGCTGTCGCTGCAGGGCAATGCCCGCATGGAATGGCTACCCCTGGAGGCGATTTGCTACAGCGGCTGTCAGGCCGAAAATCGTTTGACCCTGTCGCTTGCACCGGAAGCCGAAATGATCGCCTGGGACGTCACCGCCCTCGGCCTTCCAGCCGCCAGCCAGCCGTTTGAGCAAGGCAGTTTTCGCCAGCACATTGAAGTGCCCGGTGTCTGGCTGGAGCGGGCCCAGCTTCGGGCTGATGACGCACTGCTGATGCAAAGCCCTCTGGGTCTGGCCGGCCACCGCTGCAGCGCGACACTGCTTTTTGTGGCCGGCAGCAAGCTGGAGCGCCATCGCCGCCAGCAGGCACTCGACTGCGCCCGTGCGGTGATTGAAACGCATGAGCTTCGCGCCACCGCCGGCGCGACCAGCCCCGATGGCAAGGTCGTGGTGGTCCGGGTGCTCGCCCCGCTGGTCGAGCCCGCCATGGGTTTGCTGCGGCAGGTGTGGCAAGCGTGGCGCGGGCATTTCTGGCATATCGATTCGGCCCTGCCGCGCATCTGGTCCATGTAAAAAGAGCCATTAAGGCGCCGCGACCTCCCAGGGGATATGGACGTCCGGGACGGCATTTTCAGGCCGTGTGCAAAGGGTATGCAAGACCTGTCCTACACCGCAACAGGCTCACCGCACGCCTGCAGCCGCCCTGTTTGCTTTCACGGCTGGCACCCGGCGCCCACCAGACTCGACGTAAACCTCAAGGAGTCTGACCATGACGTCACCATCCCTCTCGGCACCGACCACGCGCGGTTTTCCATCCACCCTGCGCTGGCAAATTCATGCCGCTGCGCTGGCTGCGCTATTTTTCGCAGCCTCCGGCGCCATGACCCCCGTAGCCGCACAGATCGCTTCGGGCACCACAGGCATTGACACCACTGGCAGCGCGATCAGCGAGATGGCGGCCTGCAACAGTGGAAAGTCGCAGCAGAGTCGCCAGACCTGCATCACCGAAGTCAAAAATGCCAATGCCGCTAAACGCGCCGGCAAGCTCGACAACAGCGGCAGCCAGTTCAAGAAAAATGCCCTCGCACGCTGCGACGTCCTCAAGGGCGAAGATCAGATCGCCTGCCAGGCGCGGGTTGTGGGCTATGGCGACGCCGCAGGCAGCGTGGCTGGCGGCGGCGTGATCCGTCAGGTTGAAACGGTTGTGGTTCCGGCTGACGCAGGAACGGTACGCGTTCAGCCGCAGACTTCAACGGGCGACATCGTGGTGATTCCCGCCGCGAAGTAAAACGTTTTTAGCGTTTGCCGTTGGCTCCGCCGGGGTTTGATGTATTCACCGGATGAAACCGACGCAAAAGTGGGCCGCTTGCGGCCCACTCCTTTTTCCCGATGCCGTCCGGTGAGCACCACAACCTGCGCGTCAGCCTCAGTCCGTTCCTAAATCATTCGTGAACGCGAAGGCGAAGCGACGGCAGTACAGACGTACGGCTAGCGAAGCCGACAACGTGCACGGATGATTTAGAACCGGAATCAAATGGCAACCAGTTGGCGGACACCGTCAGCCTCCATGTCCTTGCCCAGCCCACGCGCAATCACTTCCCCGCGCTCCATCACCAGGTAGTCATCGGCCAGCTCACGGGCAAAGTCGTAATACTGCTCCACCAGCAGGATCGCCATATCACCACGGTCGGCCAGCATGCGGATGACGCGGCCGATGTCCCTGATGATGCTCGGCTGAATGCCTTCCGTCGGCTCATCGAGAATCAGCAGGCTGGGTTCCGCCGCCAGCGCGCGCGCAATGGCGAGTTGCTGCTGCTGTCCGCCTGACAGGTCTCCGCCACGGCGATTGAGCATCTGCTTGAGGACGGGAAACAGCTCGTACAACCCGGGCGGTATCGGCGTGCTGGAACTTTTGTAGGCCAGGCCCATCCGCAGGTTCTCTTCCACCGTCAAACGCGCAAAAATCTCCCGGCCCTGCGGTACGAACCCGATCCCCGCCCGCGCCCGCTCGTAGGGCGTGTCGCCCTGGATCTGCCTGCCGTTGAACGCGATGGAGCCGGTCCTGATGGCCACCAGCCCCATCAGGGACTTGAGCAGCGTGGTCTTGCCGACGCCATTGCGGCCCAGCAGCACCGTGACCTTGCCGAGGTGCGACTGCATGCTGACGTCGCGCAGGATGTGCGAGCCGCCGTAGTACTGGTTGATGTTCTTGACTGTCAGCATGCAGGTTCCTGGTGGTTCGGACTACCGGACGCAGAGTACGCAAAGGTTTCGCAGAGGACGCAGGAAACATTGGACAGGAATACCAATACTTCAACAACTTTTTGATGTCCCTTTTCGACTTCTGCGACTTCTGCGAAACCTTTGCGCCTTCTGCGGCCAGAAGTCCGTGTTGACTTCAACGCCCTAGATAAACTTCAATCACCCGCTCATCGGCCTGCACCTCATCGAGCGTGCCCTGCGCCAACACCGCGCCATCGCACAGCACCGTGACGATTTCCGAGATGGTCTTGATAAAGCTCATGTCATGCTCGACCACCATCAGCGAATGCCTGCCCTTGAGCGTCAGAAACAATTCTGCGGTGCGGGCGGTTTCTTCGTCGGTCATGCCCGCCACAGGTTCGTCGAGCAGCAACAATTTCGGGTCCTGCATCAGCAGCATGCCGATCTCCAGCCACTGTTTTTGCCCGTGACTTAAATTGCCCGCCAAGCGGCTGACGCTGTCGGCCAGATGGATCGTCACCAGAATGTCAGCCAGGCGGTCGCTCTGCATCGAGTCCAGCCTGAAAAACATGGAGGCCTTTACGCCCTTGTTGGTCTTGAGCGCCAGCTCCAGGTTCTCAAACACCGTGAGCTGCTCAAACACCGTCGGTTTTTGAAACTTGCGGCCGATGCCCAGCTGCGCAATGTCTGCTTCCTTGTGACGCAGCAGGTCAATCGTGCTGCCGAAAAATACCCGGCCTTCGTCGGGCCGCGTCTTGCCGGTGATGATGTCCATCATGGTCGTCTTGCCGGCGCCGTTGGGGCCGATGATGCAGCGCAGCTCGCCAGGCGCAATGTCCAGCGACAGCCTGTTGATGGCCTTGAAGCCATCGAAGCTGACACTCACGTCCTCAAGGTAGAGAATCCGTCCGTGTGTGGTGTCCACCTCGCCCGGTGTCGCGAAGCGGCCGATGCCGGCGTCGCGACCGCCCGACGCCGTGCTGCGGTAGCTGGCAGACAGATGCGCCCGGTGCGCCTCCACACGGCGCGCGCCTTGCTCCAGCAGGTCGGGCGTCACTTGCCACCTCGCCGTAGTTTCCTGACCAGACCCACCACACCGTCGGGCAGAAACAGGGTCACGCCGATGAACAGCGCACCCAGAAAATAGAGCCAGAACTCCGGGTAAGCCACCGTGAGCCAGCTCTTGGCGCCGTTGACGATGAAGGCGCCCGCAATGGGACCGATCAGGCTGGCGCGGCCACCCACAGCGGCCCAGATCGCGATCTCGATCGAATTGGCCGGGCTCATCTCACCGGGGTTGATGATGCCGACCTGCGGCACATACAGCGCACCGGCGACACCGCACATGACCGCCGATATGACCCAGATCGTCAGCTTGTAGCCAAGCGGGCTGTAGCCTGAGAACATCACCCGCGTTTCCGCGTCACGAATAGCCTGCAGCACACGGCCAAACTTGCTGCCGACCAGCCATCGGGCGAACAGAAAGAAGCCCAGCAGCGTCAGGCCCGTCACGACAAAGAGCAGCATGCGCATCGAGGGTGTGGCGATGGGAATGCCCGCAATCCGCTTGAAATCGGTAAAACCGTTGTTGCCGCCAAAGCCGGTTTCATTGCGGAAAAACAGCAGCATGGTGGCAAACGTCATGGCCTGCGTGATGATCGAAAAATACACGCCCTTGATGCGCGAGCGAAACGCAAAAAATCCGAACACGAAGGCCACCACGCCAGGCACCAGCACGATCAGCAACACCGTCGCCAGGAGGCTGTCGCTGAAGGTCCAGTGCCACGGCAGGGTCTTCCAGTCCAGGAACACCATGAAGTCAGGCAGGTCGCTTTTGTAGTTGCCGTCGCGGCCGATCTGGCGCATCAGGTACATGCCCATGACGTAGCCACCCAGCGCAAAAAACACCCCATGGCCGAGCGACAAAATGCCGGTATAGCCCCAGATCAAATCGATTGCCAGCGCGGCGATGGCGTAGCACATGATCTTGCCCAGCAGCGCGACCGCGTAAGTGCTCATGTGGAAGGCGCTGCCCTCGGGCACCCACAGATTGAGCACCGGAGCCACGGCGCACACCGCAATCAGCGCCATCATGAAGGCGCTCCAGCCGGCACGGGTGAGTAAGGGTTTAGCGGTCGGTAGCGAAATTTGTTGCATAGAAAATAGCGCGCGTTAACCGCAGGTATTCTTGTCAAGGACGCCGCGGAACCGGCTTTGCCGGGCCGCCAGCGTCGCCCCCTTGAGGGGGGAGGACGCCACACGCAGTGGGCAAGCCACGGGGGTGTTCATACTTCACGCCCCTTCATCGCGAAGATGCCCTGCGGCCGCTTCTGGATAAAGACGATGATGAACACCAGCACGGCAATCTTGGCCAGCACCGCGCCCGTCCAGCCCTCCAGAAACTTGTTCAGGATGCCCAGCCCCATGGCCGCATACACAGTGCCGGCCAGCTGGCCAACGCCGCCCAGCACCACCACCATGAAGGCGTCCACGATGTAGCTTTGCCCGAGGTCGGGCCCCACGTTGCCGACCTGACTCAAGGCGCAGCCCGCCAGCCCGGCGATGCCCGAGCCAAGCGCGAAGGCGTAGGTGTCGACGCGCGCCGTATTCACGCCCATGCAGGCAGCAATCGGCCGGTTCTGGGTGACGCCGCGCACAAACAGCCCCAGCCGGGTCCGGCTGATCAGCCACGCCACCGCACCCAAAACGAAGGCCGCAAAGGCAATGATGACGAGCCGGTTGTAAGGCAGCGACAGATTGCCCAGCACCTGCACGCCGCTGCTCATCCACACCGGGTTTTCGACGCCGACGTTCTGCGCGCCAAAAATGGAGCGCACCAGTTGCTGCAGCATGAGGCTGATACCCCAGGTGGCCAGCAGGGTTTCCAGCGGCCGGCCATACAAAAAGCGGATCACGCTGCGCTCCAGCACGGCACCCATCAGGGCCGACGCCCCGAACGCCACCGGTACGGCGGCCAGCAGGTACCAGTCGAAGGCGGCCGGCAGGTAGGCCTGGAACACACCCTGCACCACGTAGGTGGCATAAGCGCCAATCATCATCAGCTCGCCATGCGCCATGTTGATGACGCCCATCAGGCCATACGTGATGGCCAGGCCCAGCGCGACCAGCAACAAAATACTGCCCAGGCTGATGCCGCTGAAGATGGCGCCCAGCCGGTCACCCCAGGCCAGTGCGGCTTCGACCCGCGTCAGCGCTGCCCGCAAAGCCACTTTCACGTCGGCATCGCTCTCGACGCGCAGGCGGTCCAGCAGCGCGGTTTTGGTCGCGGGGCTGTGGCTGTCGGCCAGCAGCGCCGCCGCTTTGAGCCGCCGGGTCTTGTCACTGCTCCCCAGCAAAATCGCTGCGCGTATCAGCGCCAGCTGGCTTTTCAACGCGGGCACCGTTTCGGCCGCATAGGCTTTTTCAATCAGCGGCAGGCGTGCTTCATCGGTCTCGCCCGCGAGGGTCTTGAGCGCGTCGCGCCGCAAACTTTCATCTCTGGACAGCAGCTTGAGCGCTGCCAGGGCCGTATCAAGCTCGCTGCGCATCAGGTTGGGATTGATCACCTCCTCGGCGTCGGCAGGCAAAGACAGTTCGGCACCCGAGACCGGGTCAAAGGCCTTGTCGCCTTTGACCACAAAGACCTTGTCACCCTGCGTCCGGACGGCATCGTCGGCCAGGGCCTGAATGAAGGCCACCGTTTTGTCGTCTGCTGCGAGCGCAGCCTTGCTCAGCGCCTCGACACGCGCTTCGGTATCGCCAAACACCATGCCTTTTACCTCGCCAGCGCCCAAGGCATGTGCGCGACCAGCTATCAAAAGCATAGCGACTAACCAGCTGGCCCGAATGAATATCAACACATTGACCTGACGAGCGAACGAAACAAAACGTGCCCCCGCCGGCCATCCAGCCTTCACAGGGGTTCGGGGTAACCGTGAAGGCGAGGCCTGGCTTCGCTTCGGGCCTCGCGCCTGGCGCATTACTTGGTCGCTACCGTCGCGCCTTTGGCAGGCTCGTCAGGCTTCTTGTCGTTGCCGTCGATGTACGGGCTCCATGGCTTGGCCTTGATGGGGCCAGGCGTCTTCCACACCACGTTGAACTGGCCGTCCGCCTTGATCTCGCCGATGAAAACCGACTTGTGCAAATGGTGGTTCTTCTCATCCATCTTGCTCACGATGCCCGATGGCGCATTGAAGGTCTGGCCGGCCATGGCGGCGATGACTTTGTCGGTGTCGGTGGATTTGGCCTTTTCAACCGCCTGCTTCCACATGTTGATGCCGATATAGGTGGCTTCCATCGGATCGTTCGTCAAGGGTTTGTCCGAGCCCGGGAGCTTCTTGGCCTTGGCGTAGTCCGACCACTTCTTGATGAACTCGGTATTGGCCGGACTCTTGATCGACTGGAAATAATTCCACGCCGCCAGATGACCCACCAGCGGCTTCGTATCGACACCGCGCAGCTCTTCTTCACCCACCGAGAACGCCACCACCGGCACGTCCTTGGCCTTCAGGCCGGCATTGCCCAGCTCCTTGTAGAAAGGCACGTTCGAGTCACCGTTGATGGTGGACACCACAGCGGTCTTGCCACCGGCTGAAAACTTCTTCACGTCGGCGACGATGGTCTGGTAATCCGCGTGGCCAAAGGGCGTGTATTTCTCGTCGATGTCCTTGTCGGCCACACCCTTGCTCTTGAGGTAGGCACGCAGGATTTTGTTGGTGGTGCGCGGGTACACGTAGTCGGTGCCCAGCAGCACCCAGCGCTTGGCGCCACCGCCGGCCTTGCTCATCAGGTAATCCACGGCGGGAATCGCCTGCTGGTTGGGCGCCGCGCCGGTGTAGAACACGTTCTTGCTCAACTCTTCACCCTCGTACTGCACGGGGTAAAACAGCAGGCCGTTCATTTCCTCGACGACCGGCAGTACCGACTTGCGCGACACCGAAGTCCAGCAACCGAAGATCACGGCAACCTTGTCCTGGCCCAGCAGCTGCTTGGTTTTTTCGGCGAACAAGGGCCAGTTGGAAGCAGGGTCCACCACGACGGGCTCCAGCTTTTTACCCATCACGCCGCCTTTGGCGTTGATCTCGTCAATGGCCATCAGCACGGTGTCTTTCAACACGGTTTCAGAAATGGCCATGGTCCCCGACAGGCTGTGCAGAATGCCGACCTTGATGGTGCCGCCAGTCTGGGCATGCGCTGGCAAAACGGATAGCCCCGTCAGGGCGACGGCTGCCGTAATCGCCTTGAGCGTCAGGCGACGTGATTTCGAACTTTGCATGGTGCTTCTCCGGTAGGTGGTGTTGGGCCTTTCGCAACGCAGCACCTGCAGGCAGGCTTTTGCGAAGCGACAGGCGCATTCTGGGCACCAGAGAAGGATTGGGGAATACGCCGGTTGGCGTATGCCGGCGCAATCGGCTGGAAGTTAAAAAATCAGACCACGCTCACGCGCCAGTTATTTCGACGCGTGGCAAAGCGCAGGTGTTTGATCCCCTTGCCCTCACGTATCGCCAGGCGTCAAGAAGCCTGGCTTCTCAAATTTGAATTCCCCTTTGACGTGTCTTAGAGCGGCCCAAGAACCTGCTTGAGCTTTTCAGCCGATGGCGCACCCATCACCGTTTGAAGATTGCCCTCGGCGTCCTTGTAGAGCGTAGCCGGGGTCGCCGAGAATCCGAGCTGCTGCATCAATTCCTTGTTGGCCTCCAGCTGGGCGCGGATCGTGGCGGGAACCTGCGCCAGGGGTTTGATGCCGCCGCTGCGGTGTTGCTGTTCATGCAGCAACAATGCGGCCTGTGGGTCAGGCGCAGACAATAGCGCGGCGGCCTTGCCCGGGCTGGTCGGCCCAAGGATGCCCACGATGACGTGCCGCACCTGAACCTTGCCCGCCTTGATCCACGGTTGCGAATCGTTCCAGAACTTGTTGCAGTACGGGCAGTTCGGGTCGGTGAAGGTGTACACCACGCGAGGCGCTGTTTTTGCGCCCTCCGCAATCCAGGCGCTTTGCTCCAGCAGTTTGAGGGTTTTGACACTCATCGGTTTGCTGACCAGCCGGGTCATCGGTTCCCGGGTCAGGTCGGCGCCCTTCGCATCGACCATGCTGCCAATGATGGCCTGCTTGCCATCGCTCGTCACATACACCGCGATGGGTTGCTGCTGCAGGATGCCGGCATAGCCTGTCAGCCCGCCGGGTGCGTCGAAGCTTCCGACGATTTCAAGGCCCTGGGCCTCAAGCGCCTTGACGGGCGCCGGCCACTCCCTGGCGGACGCATTGAAGGCCAGACCCGCGAGACCGGTCAGCACGACATACAAGGAACGGCGGAGATACTTTTGCGGAAGGGTAGGCTGCATGGGTAAGGATGGTTAGGGATGGTTAGGGATGGTTAGGGATGGTCACGGATGCATGGGTCAGGTGAATGAACTGCGGATTTAAGCCATGTCAGCGCAAGCGCGCCAGCTTGCTGGCCAGCGAAGCAGCCGACAGCTCACCGAGATGGGTGTCCACCAGCCGTCCGCTGGCGTCATAGAAAAGCGTCGTTGGCAGACCTGCGGACCCCACGGCCGGGCCAAACGCGGATCCACTGTCCAGTAGTACGTTGGCCAGATTCAACTGGCCCTGGATCATGTATTTCTGCGCCGTTGCGGCGTCCTCGCCCTGATTGACGAAAATAAAATTCACCGCCGTTTCCTGCTTCTGGGCCGCTGCGAGCACAGGCATTTCCCGGCGGCAGGGTGGGCACCAACTGGCCCATAGATTGACAACGGCAGGCTTGCCGCGGGTGATCGCAGCAATGTCTGCCGGCTCGCCTGCCAGCGTTTTCAAGGTCACGGTCGGAAAGGTCTGGCTGGTGGCCGTATCAAGCGCGCGGGTGATACCTGAAAGCGCTGCCCACACGAGCATCCCGGCCGTCAATCCAATCATCAGCGGCCGGCGCAGCGCGGGCTTGCGCCAGCCGGTCCAGACCACCACCAGCAGGGCTGCGGCCAGACCGCCCCAGACATTGAAGCCGCCGTCGCGAATATCAAGAATCGACCAAGGCGAGGCGCGGTACACATCGAACCATAGCGCCACAAAAACAAGGCGCGCCACAAGCATTGCGGCGAGCAGCATATCCATCAACACATTGCCGATGCCGACCTGCTGGCGCCGGCCCGCCAGATGGCCAGCTCCGGTTGCCACCACCAAGCCGGTCAACACAAACAATTGAGCCAGCGGCAAAGCAAGAGGCCCCACATGGATACTTAACAATTCACACTCCCTGTTTTGCCCGCGCGAGGCGGGCCAAAAATGCTTCGGCGCTGAGTTCGCCAATAACGCGCTCGGCGCGACGCTCCTTACCGTCGGGGCCTATCAGGAGCATGGTGGGCGGCCCAAGAATCTGGTGCGCGCGCATCAGCGCCTGGTCGTCGGCATTGTTGGCCGTGACATCGGGGCGCAGCAACTGCATCCCGGACAGGGCTTGCTGCACGCGGGGGTCCGCGAACACCTCCCGCTCGATGGCGGCGCACGAGACGCACCAGTCCGCATAAAAATCGACCAGTGTCCATTGACCGCGCTGCCCGGCCTCCGCCAGACGGCTTTCCAGCGCTTGCTGAGACGGGAGCGCTTGAAAGCGGGCCATGAAGGCAGGCCCGGCATTCGGCGCGGCGTTTCCCGCCGCTGTTTTCACAAACGCGAGCGGCTTCAGCAGGTCGTGGCCGCCTCCCGCTGCGCCCACCACCATGGCGCTGCCCCACAAACCCAGCAGCAGCGCTGCATAGCGGGAGAACAGCCGGGCATGGTCGGTGCCGAGCTTCTTGACCATGGCCAGCAAACTGAGTGCCATCGCCAGCAGCCAGGCGCCCCACAGTCCCAGTGTCAGCGACGCAGGCAACACCCGTGCCACAAAGAAGATCGCGGTGCCCAGCAACACAAACCCAAACAGGGCCTTCACCCGGTTCATCCAGTCACCGGGCTTCGGCAACAAGCGCGCCCCAAGGGTGCCGACCAGCAGCAAGGGCACGCCCATGCCCAGCCCCATCGCAAAAAGTACCAGGCCACCCGTCAGCACGTCGCCGGTATTGCCGATATACAGCAGCGCGCCGGCCAGGGGCGCGGTCATGCAGGGCCCCACCAGCAGCGCCGACAACACCCCCATGCTGGCCGCACCCGCCACCGTGCCGCCGCGCTGGCCCTGGCTGGCGGTGTTCAGACGGTTGCGCAGGAAGGCAGGTAACTGCAGTTCAAACCATCCGAACATGGCCAGCGCCAGCACCACAAAAATCAAGCCGAAAGCACCGAGCACCCAGGGGTTCTGCAACACGGCCTGCAGATTGGCACCAGCCAGCGCTGCTGCCGCCCCAACGCCCGCGTAAGTCAGCGCCATCGGCAGTACGAAAGCCAGCGAAAGGATAAATCCACGCCGTGGTGTGGCTCCGCTGCCCGCCACCAGGCTGGAGACAATCGGAACCATCGGCAACACACAGGGGGTGAAGGTCATCAGCAGCCCCAGACCAAAAAACACGGCCAGCATCCAGCCCAGGCCGACACGCGACAGGCGATCGGCCAGGTCCTGATCTTCGCCAAGGAAGCCCGCCACAGCAGGGCTTTCACGGACGGCCTCCTCGCGGGCATTGACGTTTGGCGTCGCGCCCACGGTGGTCGCCGCGCTCACATCACCGAGATTGACCCGCTTCGACTGCGGCGGATAGCACAACCCTGCCTCTGCACAACCCTGCCAGGTCACCGTCAGCGCCTGCGCCCCGGGCGCATTGACCAGCACACGCACGTTGTCGTGATAGACCTCGCTTTCGCCAAAGGTTTCGTCGGTCTTGACGACACCGGCGGGCCAGTCGATGGGCCCGGTAGCGCCTGCCGGGTCTGGCTCGACTTTCATCTGCTTGCGGTAGAGGTAGTAGCCTTTGCTGATCTCCCACGTCAGACGCACCTGGTCATCGGCCTGCCGGGTCACACTCAGGCGAAAAGCCTGTTCAGGCTCAAGATAGTCCGGCTGCGCGTGGGCAGACATGGCCGGCAAGGCCCAACACAGCATCAACAGCACAACCGACCAGACCCGCCGCAGCATAGGCACCCCTTCGCGTAAAGAAGCCCGCATGTTCCACGGCCCGGATTAAGGCAGCGTTAACGTTCAGGTAATTCTGGCTGCCGATACTATGCAGATCGAGACCACGACCATGCGCGTACTGCTGATTGAAGACGATGAACTGATTGCCCACGGCATCCTGGCGGGTTTGCGCGCGCACGGACTCACGGTCGATGCCGTCGCTACAGCGGCGCGGGCCGAAGCGGCCTTGTCCACCGTCGGCTGGGACGTGATCATTCTTGACCTGGGGCTGCCCGACGAGGATGGCATGAGCCTGCTGCAGCGCCTGCGCGCCGGTGGCATGACGCTGCCGGTGCTGATACTGACCGCGCGGGATGCCGTCGAACATCGCGTGGCCGGGTTGCGCGCAGGTGCCGACGACTACCTGCTCAAGCCTTTTGACCTGAGTGAGCTGGTCGCCCGCCTGCATGCGCTGCTGCGCCGGGCTGCCGGACGCAGCGTGGATCTGATCGAACACGGCGCCCTGCGGCTGGACCCCGCCAGCGGCGAAGTCTCGTTGCATGGAAGCGCCGTGGTGCTGTCCCGGCGTGAACTCGCCCTGCTGGCCGCTTTGCTGCAGGCACGCGGCCGCATTTTGAGCCCCGAGCAACTCAAGGACAGCCTTTATGACTTCAGTGAGGAAATCGAAAGCAATGCGCTCAATGTGCATATCCACCATCTGCGGCGCAAGCTGGGCGCGGATGTGATTGAAACCATACGCGGCGTCGGTTACCGCTTCAGTCTGGACAAGGCATGACACTGCGTCTGCGTTTGTTGCTGATGATCGGCCTGTCCATGCTTTTGCTGTGGAGCGGCGTAGCGCTGTGGATGCTTTACGACCTCGACAAGGAGATGAACCGGACGCTCGACCAGCGCCTGGCCATGTCGGCCCAGATGGTGGCCGGGCTGATGTCGCAGAACCCGGCGGCGTGGGACGGCAGAAGTGGACAGTCGGGACCATCCACGCTGACCATGCCTCCAGGTGAAAAAGGATCGAAAGGTCTTGCCTGCGAGGTGTCCCTGCGCGGCGAGGTGATCGCGCGCACGCCCGGCACAGCCCCCGAAAGCACGGCAACCATCCCACCCGGGTTTTCTGACCGCGAGTTTCGGGGCGAGCGCTGGCGCAGCTACACACTGGAGACACGCGGCTTGCGGGTGACCACGGCGGATCGACTGGCCGAGCGGAGCAGCCTGCTGCGCAACGTGACCCTTGCCGCCGTCGTGCCCTTCATCATCGCGCTGGTCGGCAGCCTGCTGACGCTCTGGGCCGGCATTGGCAGCGGCTTGCGGCCGCTGGAACATCTGCGCCAGGTGCTGGCCAGCCGCACGCCAGACGCCCTGACGCCGGTACAAACCGAGCCGATGTCGCGCGACCTGATTCCGCTGGTGAAAACGCTGAACCACCTGCTGGCGCGGCTCAGCGAGACGATCAGCCGCGAGCGTCGCTTTACCAGCGATGCAGCCCACGAATTGCGCTCGCCACTGACAGCCATCAAAACCCATCTGCAGGTTGCCCGCATCACGCAAGGCCAGGACGCCGAAGTTGCCCTGGACTACGCCGAGGAAGGCGTGGCGAGGCTCCAGCACACCCTGTCGCAGTTGCTGACCCTGTCGCAGGTCGAGGGGGATTTTGCGTGGGACGATGCGCGCATAGCCGATGCCGATGAGGTGGCGCGTCTGGCGATGCGCGACGCGGCGCCAGACACGCCCGGGCGCATTGTGCTGGATAGCCGGGGCGAGGCGCTACCCCTGGCCCTGCCCGAAGCCCTCGCCGTGACGGCCCTGCGAAACCTGCTGGACAACGCCCTGCGCTGCTCGCCTGCCGACAGCGTCGTCACGCTGTCAGTACGCCGCCTGCCCCACGCGATCACCTTCAGCGTGTCGGATGAAGGCCCCGGATTGAGTGCGACCGACCTTGCCCTCGCCACCCAAAGATTCTGGCGACGCGGATCAGGCCGGGGCAGCGGGCTGGGTTTGTCGGTAGTCGGCGCCATTGCTGAACGCTTCGGCGGATCGCTGGCACTTCTGGCCCGGACGCCGCGCGGCCTTGAAGCCCGGTTGACCCTGCCAGTGCGGCAGCCTGAACGCGAAGCCGATACCGCCTGATGGGGAACTTCATGTGCCGGAACTTCGCGTCGGGTACCGGGGTATTGCGTTGCCGTCCTACAGCCGTCTCCGGCGGTAGCGTTCAACATCGACAGCAGCGGATGCTGCATTGACTTCCGGGAAACAAACGATGATCTTTCGTCAATTGTCCGAGCCGATCTCCAATACCTACACCTACCTGCTCGGCTGCGAGACGACAGGGCAGGCGCTGCTGATCGACCCGGTGGTCAATTCAATCGACCGCGATCTGGAGATGCTTCAGGCGCTTGGGCTGCGCCTTGCCTGCACGCTCGACACCCATATCCATGCCGACCACATCACCGCTGCCCGGCACCTCCGGCAGCGCGTGGCCAGCAAGATCGCTGCGCCGGCCATCGACGGCCTGCCCTGCGTCGATGTGGGCATCGTCGAAGGCCAGCCGTTCGAACTGGGCAGTATCCGCATCGATCCGCTGCATACACCCGGTCACACCCAGGGTCATTTTTCCTACCGCTGTGATGAGCGGCTGTTCAGCGGCGACGCCTTGCTGATCGACGGCTGCGGGCGAACCGATTTTCAGAACGGCGATGCTGCAGTGCTGTACCAGAGCGTGACCGATAAGCTTTTCACGCTGCCCGACGAGGTGCTGGTGTACCCGGCCCATGACTACCAGGACCGCCGCGTCTCATCGATCGGCCAGGAAAAACGCCGCAACCCGCGGCTGGGTCAGGGGCGCACGCTGGACGAGTTCAAGGCCATCATGGCCGGGCTCAACTTGCCGTATCCCAAATTCATCGATTTCGCTGTGCCAGGCAACCGCCTGTGCGGCGAGTGCCCCGACAACCTGCCCGAGCAGATGCGCGAATACTGCGGGCGCATGGGCGAGAGCCTGCAAGGCTGAAGTACCCATGTCCACGCAACCAGCCAGCCACGCCTTTGACGACGCCGCGCAAACCTGGAACCGTCGCTTCGCCAGCGAGACGTATCTCTTTGGCACCGAGCCCAACAGCTACCTGCGCCGCCAGGCCTTTCGGTGGCAGCGCGGTGACCGGGTGCTGTGTGTCGCCGACGGCGAAGGCCGCAACAGCGTCTGGCTCGCCCGCCAAGGGCTGCAGGTCGATGCCTTCGACATCGCGGAAGCTGGCGTGCGCAAAGCCCAACGCCTCGCCAGGCAAGCGAAGGTCGCGGTCAATTTCAGCGTCGCTGATGGCGACCGCCTTGACTGGCCGGCCAACCTCTATGACGGTATCGCGGCCATTTTTGTACAGTTTGCCGACCCCGCCATGCGCACGCGCCTGTTCAACAACATGACGCGCGCCCTGAAGCCCGGTGGCCTTCTGGTGCTTCAGGGCTACACACCGAAGCAGCTCGATTACAAGACCGGAGGGCCGCCCTTTGTTGAAAATCTCTACACCCCAGCGTTGCTGCGCGAGGCGTTTGCAAGTCTTGAAATCATCGAATTGACGGAATACGAAGACACATTGACCGAGGGCACGCAGCACCACGGGCAATCTGCACTGATCGGGTTGGTAGCGCGCAAGGCGGCGTAGCGCTTGCGCGCACACGACCAGGAACAAGGATGACCGAGCGCAAAATCACCATCCTGCAGATCAATGACCTGCACGGCTATATCGAGCCTCACCCTGAAGTTTTCCGGGGGCGCGGCAGATTTAACTACAAGACCTGCGGCGGCCTTGCGCGCATTGCCACGGTGTTCAGGCAGGTACGCGCGGAGCGCCCCGGCGCCGTGCTGGCGCTTGACAACGGCGACACCTTTCACGGCACCTTCGTGGCGATCCATTCCCGGGGCAGCGCGTTGGTGCCCTTGATGAATGCGCTGGCATTCGACGCCATGACGGCGCACTGGGAATTCGCGTACGGGCCGGCGCATTTTCGCCAGCTTGCCACCCAGTTGAATTACCCTGTGCTGGCCATCAATTGCCATGAAACCGACAGTGATCGCCTGGCATTCGCACCGAGCCGCGTGGTGGAGCGTGCCGGACTGAAAATCGGAATCATCGGCATCGCATCGAACATCGTTGACAAGGGCATGCCGCCGAGCTATTCGAAGGGTCTGCGATTTTCATTGGGCAACACCGAGTTGCCAGCGCATATTGAACGCCTGCGCACCCAGGACCGTGTGGACCTGATCGTGGTGCTGTCGCACCTCGGTTTTGCCCAGGATGCCAAGCTCGCGGCGGAAGTTTCAGGGATTGACGTACTGGTCAGCGGCCACACGCACAACCGCCTGTACCGCCCCGTCACGGTGGGGCAGACCGTCATCATCCAGTCGGGTTGCCACGGCTCGTTCGTTGGCCGGCTGGACCTGACAGTCGAAGGCGGCAAGGTCATGGACGTCACGCACGCGCTGATCTGCACCGACGACGCCATTGCCGAAGACCCTGATATGGCGCAAAGGGTCCGTGACACGCTGGCGCCGCACCGCGATCTGCTCGATACCGTGGTGGGCCAGGTCCGCAGCCCGCTGGACCGGGCCACTTCGCTGGAGGCCTCGATGGATAACGTCTTGCTGGACGCGATTGCATCGGTGGCCGACACACGCCTGGCCTTTTCGAACGGGTGGCGCTATGGGGCGCCGGTGCTGCCTGGCAACGTCACGATGGAGCATTTGTGGAACATCGTGCCAACCAACTCGCCGATATCAACCATCGAGCTCATGGGCCACGAACTTCGCGCCATGCTGGAGGCCAACCTGGAACGCACGTATTCGGCCGATGCGTATTGCCAGATGGGCGGCTTCGTCAAACGCTGTCGCGGCCTGAACATGTACTTCAAAATGGAAAATCCGAAAGGTCACAGAATCGAGGAGCTGCTGATAGACGGCGCCCCGGTGGTGGACCGCAGGATTTACCCTGCTGCGATGCTGGGTGAACAAGGGGTTCCGGCCAAGTACGGCAGTAACCGGAAAAAGATTGACGTGCAGGCCGTCGAAGCGCTGCGACTGCTTTTCTCGAAGGGTGGTCAGGTGCAGGGCCATCGGCGCGGCAGTGTGGTGGCGGTCTGACGAGCGGGCGGCCTCAGCCAGACTGCGCAAAGATTGGCAGGTGGGCTACAGGCAAGCTGAAAGCGCGATCATTTACCTGTACCTGGGTATGTTTTACAAGCCAATTAGGCCTGCACGCCACGTTTTCATTGCGCAACCAGCTACAAATTTAATAGCGAGTGATGTTGCCTGCCAGGGGTAAGGAGCCCGCCAGCCGGCTTGCCCGCACGTCTTCCTGGCCGTCTTTCTTCGCCAGCGTTGACTCCTGTGGTGGCAGCCACAGCTCAATCACGCCGGGCTGCGCCTGCAGGGACGCTGGCAGCTCGCGCACACGAACGCGGTTGATGCTGCCCGGCGTGGCCGAGGCGGCCCACGGTGCGCCAATGTAGCGGCTGATGGCCTGCGCGCACGGGCGGCTTGCCGGGTCGTGCAGCAGCAGCGTGGGCCGGGGCCACGGGACAGGCCGGCGCTGCTGGCGCAGATCGGCGCTGCGGACGACGTTCTCGATGGGCGCGACCACCAGCGGCGCACCGGCTTCGGCTTGCAGCGCCTGACGCAAGGCAGTTGCTGCCGGGCGCGAGGCCTCGTCGTAGATCTGGATGTAAAGCGTGCTGGCGCCGGTGGCGCGCGCACAGGTATTCAGCGACGCATTCGCCGCGCGCAGTGGCGCAAGCGCGGCGCTGTCGGCGGCACCGCCAGCACCCGATGTAGCCGATGACGGCCGGGCGGGTGGCGCAGCCGCGATGACCGGCGGGCGTTGCGGCTGCGTGTTGACGCCGCCGGCCCCACCACCGATCCCGCCGCTGACGCCGCCATAGGCGGAATCTCCTTCGGGAGTCGCTGCGCCGCCGGCCACCGTGGCCTCGGGCGGCCCCGGCACGAACCAGGTTCCGAACACTGGAAACCGGCGCGCCGCCTCACGCAATGCCAGGCGGCCATCGCGTGCCTGCTCCTGCGGCGGGATGTCCGGGTGCCAATAGCTCAACGCTGTTTTCTCACCCTGCGGTCGGTTGACCAGCGTACACAGGCTGCCCTGAATACGCCGGTGGGCCGCCTGGCAAGTGGCTCCGGGGTCGGCCTCGCGCGCGCACTCGTCGGTGATGCGCGAGGCCAGGCGCTGCAAGCCCGCCTGCTCAAGTGGGCGCATGGTCGGGCTGCCGCGCAGGTCGAGCAGCAGCGCCGCCTGCGTGACCACATGCTCGGGCACCTCCGGGCAGGCGCCGTTGAAAGTCTGCAACCCCTTCGACACGTCCGTGAAAAGCGCGCGCGCTTCGGTCTGCTGGTCCACACGGTTGCGCTGCAACTGTTCCTGCACCTGCCACAGCGACAGGAGCAGCGTGCCCGACGCGCCCACGCCCAGCGTGGTGCCGATGGCCGCCGCGCGGGCGCCGCGCCGCCACAGCGGTTCAGCGCGGCTCACCTCCAGATCAGCGCGCGCGCCCAGCCGCGCCGCCACGCGAATGCTGTGGCGCGCCGGGCTGCGCCAGCCGGGCAGTTGCGCCAGCCAGCTTTCATGCAGCGCGCGGCCAAAGTCTTCGCCCAGCCGGTGGTAGCTTTCCCACTGCGCTTCATCGAACGACTGGTCGCCGGTCGATTCGTGCGGAAAACTTTCGTGCTTGCGCGCGTAGGCCAGCAGGTCCACATCGAGCGCATCGTGCAGATTGGGTTTGATCACCAGCAGCGTGCCTTCGGGCCGGAACGGCTGGCCGTCGCTGCCATCCGCCCTGCGCGGGCCGGGCCGTTCGCGGTAGCGGATGCGCGCCAGCAGCACGCCCCGGCACGAATGGTTGTTGGCCATGTGCTCGGGCGACAGCACCGTGAGCTCGCTGCTGCCCAGCGTGAACAGGCTGTCGGCTTCGTCATGGCTGTAAAAATCGATCTCGGCGCCAAAGTCAATGCGGGCCTTGCGCACCAGGTTTTCAATGTCGCCGAACTCGTAGCGCGCATCGCTGCTGGCGTCCGACAGGATGATGAAACCCACTTCGCGCTTGATCAGCGCATAGACACCGGTGTTTTCAAAATGCCCGCCGTCCGACAAATACCACCACGGCCGCTCCCCGCCAAAAAACGTGGCCGAGGCCTCACTGCTCAGCATCATGGGTTTGGGAATAGCGCGCCAGGCCAGCCGGCTGAGCCAGCGCATCTGCACGCGCTCGCGCGGCGCGCGCATCCAGTGGCCGAGCCGCACGCCCAGAAAGTACACCAGCAGCGCCAGCCCGCGCGACGTGTAGGAGCCCGCGCCCGGCGAGGCTGCCGCGCCCGACACGGCGACCCAGCGGCCCAGCGTGCCGGCGTCGCTTTCAGGCCTGAACGCGATGAACGCGCGCGGCCCGACTTCAAAGCCGCGCCAGGTGGCCGTCACGGCCGCGCCCTTGCGGTCGGCGTTGTAGAGGCCGCTTTGGTCGTCGCGGGTCTGGTTCAGGCAGGTGTTGACGAGATGAATCGGACCGCCTTCGCGCTCGGGACGGTAATGGCGCAGGCGGGTGTCGTCGCCTTCGACCACGCGGGTCACATCGGCGCGGTTGTCGTCCGCGCCGGCCTGCTGCGCTTGCATGTTGCGCCGCCGGTTACCGACGGCCAGATAGGCGCGTGTCAGGCGCGCGCGGTAAAAGCTGTGCAGCGACGAGGTGTTGGCCATCTGCGCATTGCCGGCCGTCAGGGCGACCCAGCCCAGCCAGGCAAGGGCCAGCAAACCGGCGCGCATGAAAGCCGGCAGGCCGCTTAGTCCGCTCAGGGTCGTTGGCGCAAAGACGAACCACTGCATCACCACCAGCCAGGCCGTGACCAGCCCCAGCAGGCCCAGCAGGCCAGCGACATCAAGCAGGCGCGGCAACCAGTCGCGTGAACGGTTGTCGGCTTTGGACGCGATCTGCTGCAGCGGTTGCATCAGGGTGCGCAGCACCACCACCGCCACGCCGCCAACACCTACGCCACCCCACAGCCACTGGTTGCCGGTCTGGATTTCCTCCAGCAGCCACCAGCTCAGCCGGTCGAGCGCGCCCAGCCCGGCCAGGCCCAGCGCGACCAGAAACACCCCGCGCAACGCGCGGGTCAGCGTATTGCGCAGGCGCGCCACCCGCAGCGCGTGCGGTTCGCGGCTGAGCGCCATCCACAGCATCACCGCAAGTTGCCCCAGCACCAGTGAGACGAGGGCCAGCACGCCGGCGGTCGGCCAGTTCAGGCTGTTGCGCACCGGGTCCAGCGCGTCGCCGGATTGCAGCGTGCGCAGCAGCAGCCAGGCACCGACGGCGGACGCCAGCAAAAACAGCGCATCGCGCCAGCCCGGCAGCAGCCTCCGGGCGGTCGGGTCGGGCGCATCGCGTGCGGCCCAGTA
>NCGI01000160.1 GCA_002256925.1 Polaromonas sp. 28-63-22 | reverse complement strand
GCGCTCAACGCCACGCGTTGAACTCGAAGACCTCGCAGCCAGTCGCTTCCCGGAAAAAGGCAGGTGCAGTGTGACGCTCCGGCTTGCCGATATTGTTGAGGCGCTGGCCGGCACCGGGAATGCTGCGCTGCATGGCGATCCTGAACTACACATTGAACGGCTTTCCCCCATCGAAACCGCCGGACCCCAAGACCTGAGCTTTGTCAGTCACCCCAGGTACCTGGGCAAGCTGGCCGAAAGTGCTGCAGCTTGCGTCATCGTGCCGCCACAGATGCGCGCAGCGGCGAGCAGCCGCGGCGCCTGTATCGTGACGGATGATCCCTACCACTACTTTGCGCGGGTGACGCAATTTTGGAAGCGTACGCATGTTCCGAAACCTCCTGCGCAGATTCACAGCACCGCCGTCATTGATCCGTCGGCGTCCCTCGCGCCCGGTGTATCGGTGGGGGCGTTTTGCGCCATCGGTGCTGGCGCGGTGATTGGTCAAGGCGCCCGCCTTGCCGAGCACTGTGTGATTGGTCCCCATTTGGTTTCGCGCCGCACGATGGCCAGTGGATCAAGATCGAGCAACTCGGTGCAGTCGTGATCGGCAATGACGTCGAAATCGGCGCCAACACCTGCATTGATCGCGGCGCGCTGCAAGACACCGTTCTGGAGGACGGCGTCAAGCTCGACAACCTGGTGCAAATCGGTCACAACGTGCGTGTGGGCAAGCACAGTGCCATGGCTGGATGTGCCGGCGTAGCCGGAAGCGCTGTCATCGGCGCGCACTGCACGGTGGGCGGCGGTGCCATTGTGCTGGGCCACCTTGAGCTTGCCGACCACGTGCATATTTCGGCCGCCTCGGTGGTCACGCGATCGATTTCCAAGCCGGGGCAATACACCGGGCTCTTTCCCATCGACGACAATCATGCGTGGGAAAAAAATGCTGCAACACTGCGCCAGCTTCATACCCTGCGCGAACGGCTTAGAGCCGCTGAAAGATCCCTTGCGGCGGTTCTGGACGGCCGGGTCACGCTGAACAACGAAGAAAAATCATGATGGATATTCACCACATTCTCAAACGCCTGCCGCATCGCTATCCGTTTTTGCTGGTTGATCGCGTACTTGAAATTGAAAAGGGAAAGCGCATCAAGGCGCTCAAGAACGTCACCATCAACGAACCTTTCTTCATGGGCCATTTTCCCCATCATCCGGTCATGCCCGGCGTACTGATGCTGGAAGCCATGGCGCAAGCTGCAGCGTTGCTGGCGTTCGACGCGCTTGACGTGTTGCCTGACGAGAAGTCGGTTTACTACTTTGCCGGTATCGATGGTGCGCGTTTCAAGCGACCGGTGGAGCCTGGCGACCAGCTCGTCATGGACGTGACGCTCAACCGCATGAAGGCCGGTATCTTCAAGTTCACCGGCGTGACGCGTGTGGGCGACAAGATTGCCTGCGAGGCTGACCTGACCTGTGCCATGCGGACCATCGCCTGAACATGGTTGCCGCAGGTGTCAAGCCAGGCATCCACGCTACGGCGCTGATCGACCCGCTCGCGCAGCTGGACTCCTCGGTTTCTGTGGGGCCGTATACCGTCATTGGTCCGCACGTCAGGGTAGGGGCCGGCACGTCCATTGGTGCGCACTGCGTGATCGAAGGCCATACCACCATCGGCCAGGACAACCGGATCTTCCAGTTCAATTCGCTCGGCGCGATTCCTCAAGACAAGAAATACGCCGGCGAGCCGTGCGAGCTCGTCATTGGCGACCGCAACACCATCCGCGAGTTCTGCACCTTCAATATCGGTTCGCCAGGGGCGGGCGGCGTGACGCGGCTGGGTGACGACAACTGGATCATGGCGTATGTGCATCTGGCGCACGACTGCATTGTTGGCAATCAAACGATCTTTGCCAACAATTCGCAGTTGGCTGGTCATGTGCATGTGGGCGACTGGGCCATTCTGGGCGGATTTACCGTCGCGCATCAGTTCGTGCGCATCGGCGCGCACAGCATGACAGCGCTTTGCTCGGTTCTGCTGGCCGATCTTCCTCCCTTTGTGATGGCCCAGGGCCAACCGGCCAGGGCGCGGTCGATGAACTTTGAAGGCCTGCGCCGGCGCGGCTTTTCGCCCGAGCGCATTGCCGCCGTCAAGGCCATGCACAAGGCCCTTTACCGTGACGATCTCACGCTGGATAGTGCCCGGGAACGCATCGATGGTCTGGTGCAAAGCCATCCTGCGTCCGTGCCCGACGTGCAGCTGATGCTGGCGTTTCTGGCCGATGCATCGCCGCAGCGCGGCATTGTTCGCTAGGCCCGCATGCAGGTGGCGCCGAAAGTGGCGATGGTCGCGGGAGAAACATCCGGTGACCTGCTGGCGGGCTTGCTGCTCGAAGGCATGCAGGCGCGTTGGCCTGCGATGGTTGCCACCGGCATTGGCGGGCCGCGTATGGCCGAGCGCGGGTTTCAGGCCTGGTGGCCCAGCGAAAAACTGGCGGTGCGCGGCTACATCGAGGTGCTGCGCCACTACCGCGAAATAGTCGGTATCCGCGAGCAGCTCGCCGTGCGTCTGCTGGACCAGCGGCCCGACATCTTTATTGGAGTTGACGCGCCCGACTTCAACCTGGCGCTTGAGGCGAGGTTGAAAGCGCGGGGCATCAAAACCGTTCATTTCGTCAGTCCGTCGATCTGGGCCTGGCGTGCCGACCGGGTGGAGAAAATCCGGCGCAGCGTCGATCATGTCCTGTGCATCTTTCCGTTTGAGCCCGCGTTGCTGCAGGCGCACGGCATCGCTGCAACCTACGTCGGGCACCCGCTGGCCAGCGTGATCCCGATGCAGCCCGACCGCAGCGGTGCGCGAGCCAGGCTGGGTCTTCAGGCGGACGATTGCGTGGTCGCGATTCTGCCCGGCAGCCGGAAATCCGAGATCGACTATCTGGCTTCAAAGCTTTTTAGTGCTGCAGCCCTTATTAAACGTGCGCGGCCAGCTATCAAATTCATAGTGCCTGCCATCCCTTCTCTCAAGGAGCAGATCGAGCGCGTGGCGGATCAGACCGGTATGCGGGCGAGTTTGCAGATCCTGCCAGGGCAGTCACACACCGCCCTGGCGGCCTGCGACGTCACCCTCATTGCCAGCGGCACGGCCACCCTGGAGGCGGCGCTGTTCAAACGGCCGATGGTGATCGCCTACAACATGAACTGGCTGTCGTGGCAGATCATGCGGCGAAAAAAATTGCAGCCATGGGTCGGGTTGCCGAATATTTTGTGTGAAGATTTCGTCGTGCCTGAATTTCTGCAGGGCGACGCCACACCCGAGGCGCTTGCCCAGGCCGTGCTGCAGTGGGTCGATGCAAAATCCGCTGCACCCGAGAAAATCAAGGAACTTGAAGCGCGGTTTAGCCGCCTGCACACGGACCTGACGCGCGACACATCCCAGCTTGCCACCGATGCGATCCAGAAAATTCTTGAAAGCTGAGCAAACCGCGCTCTCGTGGGACACGCCGGGCTTGATGGCGGGCGTCGATGAGGCCGGCCGTGGCCCCCTGGCCGGGCCAGTGGTCGCGGCAGCCGTCATTCTCGATGAGCTCAATCCGATCAAGGGCCTTGCTGATTCCAAAAAACTGACCGCTTTGCGGCGCGAAAAGCTTTTCGACGAAATCCGCGCCAAGGCCCTGTGCTGCTCGATTGCACTGGCCACGGCTGAAGAAATTGACAGCCTCAATATTTTGCAGGCCACCCTGCTGGCCATGCGTCGCGCGGTCGAGGGCTTGCGGCTCAAGCCCCACAAGGTGCTGGTCGATGGCAACCAGTTGCCCAGGCTGTCCATGCTGGCCGAGGCGATTGTCAAGGGCGACGCGCTGGTGCCGTCCATTTCTGCAGCCTCGATCCTGGCGAAGGTCTATCGCGACCGCTGGTGCGCCGAATTTCATCTGCAGTACCCGCAGTATGGGTTTGCGGGCCACAAGGGGTACGGCACGGCCGAGCATCTGGCCGCCTTGCGCACGCACGGTGCCTGTCCGCAGCACCGTCGGTCTTTTGGCCCCGTGGCCGAGGTTTTGCGTTGAGCGCCGGCCCTGCGGTGCCTGTCACCCACATCACCTCGCGCGACAACCCGCTCGTCAAGGAATTGCGCCGCCTTTCGCACGAAAGCACGGCCTACCGAAAAAACGGACGGGTCTGGCTGGAGGGCGACCACCTGTGCCGCGCGGCGCTGGCACGTGGCCTGACCCCCGTTTTGGCCGTATTTTCAGCATCATATTGGCCTCTAGCCCACGTGGAATGTGCGCAAGCAGCTATCAAAAACATAGTGATTGATGATGCGCTGCTGCCCGAGATAAGCGCCCTGGAGTCGCCGGCGCCTATGGGTTTCGTGATCGATTTGCCGGTGAGTCCCCTGATCAACAGCAGCGCGGCCTCTGTGATTCTTGATCGTGTGCAAGACGCCGGCAACGTAGGCTCGATTTTGCGCAGTGCTGCCGCATTCGGATTCGGTCAGATCATCGCGTTGAAAGGCACGGCAGCGCTCTGGTCGCCCAAGGTTCTGCGGGCCGGGATGGGTGCGCACTTTGCACTGCAACTCGTTGAAAGCGTGGAGCCGTCGGCACTCGCGGACCTGCAGATCCCCATCGTCGTCACCAGCTCTCACCACGGTGGCCTGTTACACCAGCAAAAGATTCCCATGCCCTGCGCGTGGGCCATGGGCCATGAAGGGCAGGGCGTGAGCGATGATTTGATGGCACGAGCGAGTCTGAAGGTGCGCATCGACCAGCCCGGCGGCGAAGAGTCGCTGAATGTGGCTGCTGCGGCCGCGATTTGTCTGTACGCCAGCTCGTTGGCCCACAAGCCGGGGTAGCAGGAGCACGGCGCGGGGCGCGCTACCGGGCGACACCAGCCCCCTCTGGGGGCAGCGCATGACACGCAGTGAAAAGCGTGGGGGCTACGTGCCCATCGATATATAATTGTGGGCTTTTCAAATCACAGCTTCGCCCGAGCGCACACCAAGCAATCCCCCTCTCAAAAGCAGCCTGCAATCGTTCGTTTGCCGAACGTTTTTCGTGCATGCTTGGGCGAACCGTAACCAAACCGGTGGTCCCAGTGCTTTTGTCTTTACAGAGAAACCATTCACACGCCATTTTGGCGCTTGCAGACGGCACGGTTTTCGTCGGTAGCTCGATCGGAGCACCAGGGTCCACGGTTGGCGAGGTGGTGTTCAACACTTCCATGACCGGCTATCAGGAAATCCTGACCGATCCGAGCTACTGCCAGCAGATCGTCACGCTCACCTATCCGCACATCGGCAACTACGGCGTGAACGCTGAAGATGTCGAGGCTGACAAGGTGCATGCTGCCGGCCTCATCATCAAGGACTTGCCTCTTCTGGCGTCCAATTTCCGCATGTCGATGACCCTGTCTGACTACCTGGTCAAGGAAAACACGGTCGCCATTGCCAACATCGATACGCGCCAGCTGACCCGCCATCTGCGCACGCACGGCGCGCAGAACGGCTGCATTCTGGCGCTGGCCCAGGGCGAAATGGCTGGCCAAACGCAGATTGACAAAGCGATAGCCATGGCCAGGGCTGCGCCCAGCATGGCCGGGCTTGATCTGGCGAAAGTCGTGTCCGTCAAGCAGACGTATGAGTGGTCCCAAACCGAATGGAAGCTGGTGAACCTCGAAGGCAAACCAGGTTACGGTGTTCAGATCACGCCGAAATTCCACGTGGTGGCGTTCGACTTTGGCGTGAAGAAAAACATCTTGCGCATGATGGCCGAGCGCGGCGCGCGCATCACGGTGGTCCCCGCGCAAACGCCCGCCGCCGATGTGCTCAAACTCAAACCCGACGGCATCTTTCTGGCCAA
>NCGI01000159.1 GCA_002256925.1 Polaromonas sp. 28-63-22 | reverse complement strand
ATATTGCTGCTGGTGGTGGCTTTGCTGGCCGCCTATGTGGCCGCGCAGAAACCCGCTGACATCCTGTTTCTCGTGTCCGCTGCCTTTTCGTTTGCGGCCGCGTCGTTTTTCCCGGCGCTGAGCCTCGGCATCTTCTGGAAACGTGCCACGGGAACGGCCGCAGCCATGGGCATGGTGGCAGGCCTCGGCGTCACTTTTTACTACATGCTGACCACCCAACCCTGGCTGCGTGACCTTTTCGGCGTCACCTCACCCATCAGGCTGTGGTGGGGCATCGAACCGATTTCAGCCGGAATTTTCGGTGTGCCGGTCGGTTTTGCGGTCATCGTGCTGGTGAGTCTCGTCACCCGTCCGCCCAGCCAGCGCACCATGGATCTGGTCGACTACGTCCGCTATCCGGACTTGAAATCGCTGTAGCACCCTCTAGGGACCGCGCATCGCCAGCAAGGGCTCGACGCAGAGGCTGCGGCCGCCGCGCCGGGCCGCCCCAAGCAAGGCCAGCCCCCTCGGGGGGCAGAGAGTTACGCGAAGCGAACGAACGTGGGGGCCGCGCCTAGGCGGTATATAATCATGGGCTTCGCCTTGCTGCACCCTTCACGACGCTGGGGCAGCTTTAATCAACCACAAGGAGAGTTTATGCGTCATTACGAGATCGTCTTGCTGATCCATCCGGATCAAAGCGAGCAAGTCCCAGCCATGCTGGAACGTTACAAGGGCATGATTACCGCCGGCGGCGGAACCGTGCACCGCGTCGAAGACTGGGGCCGTCGCCAGCTGATCTATCTGATCCAGAAGCTTGCCAAAGCCCACTACATCTGCATCAACATCGAAGCCAGTCAGGCCGTGATGGAAGAAATTGAACACGCGTTCAAGTTCAACGATGCCGTGCTGCGCCACCTGACCGTGGTGAAGAAAAAGGCTGAAACCGGCCCTTCGCTGATGATGCGCAACGTCGAACGCGAAGAAGCCCGTAAAACCCAACAGGCCGAGTACGCCGCGTCCTGAGACGCTGCATCGTCGTTGAACGCCTCGCGGCGGCACACATCAGAAAGTAGTGAACCACGTTGAATTGACCGCGTGCATCGCCGAGGCCAAGCCTCTCCGTTACACCCCTGCGGGCATACCGGCTTCCAATTTTGTTCTCGAGCACGAGTCTGAAATGGTCGAAAACGGTGTTGCCAGGCAAGTCAAGTTGACCGTCAGGGCAGTCGCCTTTGGATCGCTGGCTGAACAATCAGGCCAGCTCCCCTTGGGCACCCCGTACAGGTTTACCGGTTTTTTGATCAATGCGCGTACCAGCAAAAGCGTTGTTTTCCATATTCAGGCAATCGAGCCCGCTTCCTGAGCCGGCTCTGTTGCACAAGCTTCCAGATAGTTACTGAACCCCCTTTTAGGAGTCCATCATGGCCGGACCAAAACGTTTTAACAAAGACAAGCGCCCCAAGCGCAACACCCAATCCCTGCTGTTCAAGCGCAAGCGCTTTTGCCGTTTCACCGCTGCGGGCGTCGAAGAAATCGACTACAAGGACATCGACACCCTGCGTGACTTCGTCTCTGAAAACGGCAAGATCATCCCCGCACGCCTGACCGGCACGCGCGCGATTTTCCAGCGCCAGATCAACACCGCCGTCAAGCGCGCCCGCTTCCTCGCGATGCTGCCGTACAGCGACCAGCACCGTAGCCTGTAAGGAGCACGAACATGCAAATTATTCTTCTCGATAAAGTCGTGAACCTGGGCAATCTGGGTGAAGTCGTCAAAGTCAAGGATGGCTACGCACGTAACTTCCTGATCCCTTCAGGCCGTGCGCGTCGCGCCACCGAAGCCAACAAGGCCGAATTCGAAGCCAAGCGCGTCGAACTCGAAAAAGCAGCGGCCGCCAAGCTTGCCGAATCGCAAGCCCAGGGCGAAAAGCTCGGCGGCACCACGGTCAAGCTGACGCAAAAAGCCGGTGTGGACGGTCGCCTGTTCGGCTCTGTCACCAACCACGACATCGCTGCTGAACTGACCAAGCAGGGTTTTGCCGTTGCCAAATCGCAGATTCGCCTGCCTGTCGGCCCGCTGAAGACCACCGGTGACCATGCGGTCAGCGTGGCGCTGCACACCGACGTGCTGGTTGACATTACCGTCACGGTGCTCGGCGAAACCGCCTGAGTTTTCCCTCGGCGCTTCGGCGCTGACGAAAAAGCCGCTCCCCGGAGCGGCTTTTTTCATGGGCGAGCGCCTTAATCTTACTGTGTCACAAAAGTAGCTTTACGCTTAGGCTTGCCCTGCCGCAACAGGGACACTGCCCGAGCCGGGCGATCAGCAGATAGCTCAGCCGATGGCGCAGTGTCGTGATCGAGGTGCCCACGTGGCGCTGCGCGCGCAGGACTGCCGCGGGGGATGTAATCCTCGGGAAGGGCAGGCACCTGGCGGTCGATGAAGTTTTTTTTACCGCCAACAGGTTTGTCAGCGACGAGGCGTTCTGCCATCAGGAACCCGTAGGCCGCGATGCTCAACGCGGCATGATGGTGGAACCCCCGCCAGCCTCGTCCTTCGTAATGCCCCAGCCCGAAGTCTTGTTTCAGGTCCTGGTAATCGCGCTCGATCCGCCAGCGCTGATGGGCAACGCTGACCAACTCGTTGATCGGTGTTTCCTCAGGCAGCGTGGACAGGAAGTACTTGCTCGGCTCAGCGTCGCTTTGCGGCCACTCTATGAGCAGCCATTGCTCAGGACGCAGACGTGCCTTGCCGACATTGCCGCCGGCATGGCGCACCCGCACAGCTGCGAAGCGGCCAGTCAGTGTTTCGTTGGTTCCCTCACGCCAGCTGATGTTCTGGAACGCCCGGCCCGGCAGGGACTGTGCCAGCGCCTTGACGCTCATAGGCTGAAGCGCTGGTGTGCGCCTGGGAATCACGGGCGGACGACCCATGCCGCTGTACGGCTCGGGTGGCAGCGGCTTGACCCCGGGCGGCCAGACCACGACGGCCGAAGTGACACCCATCGCATAAGCCAAGCCCATGTCGCTGAGCGCCTGACGGAAGGCGTTGTCCACGCCGTAACCGGCATCGGCCAGCACGCAGTAGCGCGGCGCGCCTTGTGCCAGCAAAGCGCGCAACTGCTGCAGCGCGATCTGCGTCTTCGTGGCGAAGCGCACTTCCTCGGGCACGCCGGTCTTGGTGCGCCGCTCGGGGTCCGCCGCCCAGTTCTCGGGCAGGTACAGCTGCCAGGCCACGGGCAGGCTACCCTGATTGCTTGCCAGCGAGATGCTCACGCCCACCTGGCAATTGTCCTGCTTGCCCAGCATGCCGCAGTACTGGCGGGCGACCCCGACCGAATGGCGGCCTTTCTTCGGGAACCCCGTGTCATCAATGATCCACCAGCCGCCGCCCGCGAAGTCCATCTTCGGTATCACCCATTGGCACACCCGCCGAAGCATCTCTTCATGGGACCACTCGGCCTTGGCCACGAAGTGGTGCAGCGCCTGGTGCCGGGCACGGGCGTGCATCGGATCGACCCGCGCGGCCATTGGCTCCACGCTCTTGCGCGACAGCGGGAGCATCAGGCCCGTGCAGTAACCCCGAAGCCCTGCGTGCCGGTCAGAGTGACCAAGCCCTTCGCTCAGGTGTTCAAGGTAGCGATCAAAGTGGTCGGCTGCATTCATCGATCCTCCAACTCGAAGTCGCGAAGATCGAATTGTATATTTTATGACACAGTAAGATTAAGGAAGCGCGGATTTATTCCTCGCGGCCCGTGATCACCTGGCTTGGGCGGTCTACTGCGTTGGTTTTCTTGCAAATATTCCCGATATTTGCTGCAAAAACCGCCTTGCAGCCCATCCCAACCCAAGCGCCACGAATCCACAATGCATAAATCGGCGTTTCCTTAACGGTTTATGCACACCCAATCGCTGCATTTCCACCAGATTTCCCCGTGTTATCAACAGGTTTGTCCAAGGCGACTGGATGGGCCCGGCGTACCATTCAAAGCCTCCAAGGAAACCCATGTCCGCCGTACTTTCGAACTTTGACGACCCCCGCTATGGCGCTGACCGCCAGATCGCCCAGCTTCGCATACCGCCGCACTCGATAGAGGCTGAGTCGAGCGTGCTGGGTGGCCTGTTGCTGGACAACAGCGCCTGGGACCGTGTGGGCGACCTGCTGGTGGACCAGGACTTCTACCGCGCCGAGCACAAGCTGATCTACGCGTCCGTGGGTGCCCTGATCAATGCCACCAAGCCGGCCGACGTCATTACCGTCTTCGAGCATCTGCACAACCAGGGCAAGGCTGACGACGTGGGGGGTCTGAGCTACCTCAACAACTTGGCCCAGTACGTGCCCAGCGCCGCCAACATCCGGCGCTACGCCGAGATCGTGCGCGAGCGCTCGATCCTGCGCAAACTGGTTTCGGCCAGCGACGAAATCGCCACCAACGCCTTCAGCCCCCAGGGCAAGGACGTGGCCACCATTCTTGACGAAGCCGAGCAAAAGATCTTCAAGATTGGCGAGCAGGGTTCGCGCATGAAAGAAGGCTTTCAGAGCATGGACACGCTGGTCGTGAACCTGCTGGATCGCGTGACGGAAATGGCCGAGAACCCGAACGACGTCACCGGCGTGCCATCGGGCTTTTACGACCTCGACCGCATGACCTCCGGCTTTCAGGCTGGCGACCTGGTGATTCTGGCGGCGCGCCCGTCGATGGGTAAAACCGCGCTGGCCATCAATATTGCCGAACATGTGGCGCTCCATGAAGGTTTGCCGGTGGCGGTGTTTTCGATGGAGATGGGTGCTTCGCAGCTCGCCGTGCGTATCGTCGGCTCCATCGGCCGCATCGACCAGACGCATCTGCGCACCGGCGCCCTGACCGACGAGGAATGGCCGCGCCTGACAGAAGCGATCGAAAAACTGCGTACCGTCTCATTGCACATCGATGAAACACCGGGTCTCACGGTCAGCGAACTGCGGGCCAACGCGCGCCGGCTGTCGCGCCAGTGCGGCAAGCTGGGTTTGATCGTGGTCGATTACCTCCAGCTCATGAGCGTTTCGACCGGCATGGCCGAGGAAAACCGGGCTACGGCCGTCGGTGAAATTTCACGCGGCCTCAAAATGCTGGCCAAGGAGCTGCAGTGCCCGGTCATCGCGCTGTCGCAGCTCAGCCGGGGCGTCGAATCGCGCACCGACAAGCGCCCGATGATGAGCGACCTGCGCGAGTCCGGCGCCATCGAGCAGGATGCCGACATCATCATGTTCATCTACCGCGACGAGTACTACACCAAGGAAGCGTGCAAGGAGCCGGGCGTGGCGGAAGTCATCATCAGCAAGCAGCGTAACGGGCCGACCGGCACGGTGAAGCTGGCCTTCATCAACCG
>NCGI01000158.1 GCA_002256925.1 Polaromonas sp. 28-63-22 | reverse complement strand
CTTCATGATGGGCGGCGCGAAGGCCATCGAAGGAGCCGAGGCCGAACTGCAAAACGTGATGCTCAAGCTGCGTTATTCGGCCGTGCCCGTGGTGTCGGCCGTTCGTGGCCTGGCGCTGGGCGGCGGCTGTGAAATGGCGGTCTATTCGGCCAAACGGGTGGCTGCGATGGAAAGCTACATCGGCCTGGTGGAAGTCGGCGTGGGCCTGGTGCCCGGTGCGGGCGGTCTGGCCTACATCGCACGCCGCGCGGCCGAGAACGCGTCGAAATCGACGAACAAGGACATCCTGCCCTTCCTGACCGAAGGCTTCACGGCAGCCGCGATGGCCACCGTCGGCACCAGCGCCATCGAATCGCGCAAGCTGGGCTACCTGCTCGACAGCGACGTGATCGTGCCGAACAAGGACGAGCTGCTGTTCATCGCGCTGAACGAAGCGCGCGCGATGTTCAACTCCGGCTACCGCGCGCCGCACCGGCGGCCGTTCCCGGTGGTCGGCCGCAACGGACTGGCGACCATCAAGGGCCAGCTGGTCAACATGCGTGACGGCGGCTTCATCAGCGCGCACGACTTCCACATCGCCGGTCTGATCGCCAATGTGGTCTGCGGCGGCGACGTCGATGCCGGCACGCTGGTGACGGAAGAGTATTTGATGACGCTGGAGCGCAAGGCGTTTTGCTCGCTGCTGGAAAACCCGAAAACGCAGGAGCGGATCATGGGCATGATGAGCAGCGGAAAGCCCGTGCGCAACTGATGAGCGCCGTGCATCAACCCAACCGGCTGGAGCGCCAGCTTGCCCGCATCGACGACGCGCCCGCGTTCGCGCGAACCTGGTTTCGCAGCGTGGTGCTGCGCCGCGCGGTGCCGTTCACCGGCACCGCCGGACTGGATTTTCTGCACATGAGCCCAGAGCGCGTGGAAATCGGCCTCCGGAACGAGAAGAAGAAGAAGGTGCAGAACCATATCGGCGGCATACACGCCTCGGCGATGAACCTGCTGGCCGAAACAGCCACCGGCATGGTGGTGGGCATGAACGTGCGCGATGATTGCATTCCCCTGGCCAAAGAGCTGACGATGGCATTCAAAAAACGCGCCACCGGGGCCATGCGTGCCGTGGCTACGCTGACAAGTGAGCAGCGGCAACTGATGCAGGCCAGCGACAAGGGCGAAGTGCATGTCGCCGTGACGGTGACGGACGAAGCCGGCGTGGAGCCGGTGGAATGTGCGTTTGTCTGGGCCTGGGTGCCGGCTGTACGCCGGCTTACCCCTTCCCCCGCTGGGGGAAGGTAGGGATGGGGGCGCTGTGACATGGAAAACCAGGCCACTTCAAACGCTAGAAAATTTGCCAGGGTTCTTCGGCGCGATATGACTGAGGGCGAGCGCTTGTTATGGCGAAAGTTGCGCAGCGAACAACTCGGATTCAAGTTCCGGCGCCAGCATCCATTGGGTTCGTATGTCGCTGATTTTGCGTGTTTGGCCCCGTTGCTGGTCGTTGAAATTGATGGATCGCAGCATGTTGATCAAGCGGTTTACGACGCAAAACGCGATGTGTATTTCAGGCACCATGGTTTTGAGGTGATGCGCTTTTCCGCCAATTTGCCTTTTGTTGATCTGCCGTCGATGGTGGAGGCGATCTACCACCGGTTGATTGAATTGACCGGGCTGGCCCCCATCCCGGCCTTCCCCCAGAGGGGGAAGGAGTGAGTACCCGAACCCGAACTACCCCTTCCCCTTTTTTGGGGAAGGCCGGGATGGGGGCCTGCCCGAATCCCTTATTTGACTCCACCATGAACCAATTACCCAGAAAGAGCGCCTCATGAAACAAGTCCAGCAAGCCTACATCGTCGCCGCCACGCGCACGCCCATCGGGCGCTCGCACCGCGGTTTTTTCCGCAACACCCGACCCGACGATCTGCTGGTCAGGGCGCTGCAGGCGGCGCTGGCGCAGGTGCCTTCGCTCGATCCGAAAGCGATTGAAGACATCATCTGCGGCTGCGCGATTCCCGAGGGGCCGCAGGGGCTCAACATCGCGCGTATCGGTGCGGTGCTGGCCGGCTTGCCGGCCAGTGTGGGCGGCATCACGGTCAACCGCTTCTGTGCCTCGGGCCTGTCGGCGGTGCAGATGGCGGCTGACCGCATTCGCGTCGGCGAGGCCGACGTGATGATCGCCGCCGGCGTGGAAAGCATGAGCATGGTGCCGATGTCGGGTAATTCGCCGTCGCTGTCGCCGGCCATGTTTGCCAATGATGAAAACGTCGGTATCGCCTACGGCATGGGCCTGACGGCCGAGAAGGTGGCGCAGCAGTGGAAGGTCTCGCGCGAGGCGCAGGACGCGTTTGCCTACGCATCGCACATGAAGGCGCTCAAAGCGCAGCAGGCCGGCGAATTCACGGCTGAAATCACCCCGGTTGAAGTGACCGACCGCAGCGCAAACCTTGAAACCGGCGAAGTGATCGCCACAACCCGCACCGTGAGCCTGGACGAAGGCGCGCGCCCCGACACCACGGTGGAAGGTTTGTCGAAACTCAAAACCGTGTTTTCGGCGCGCGGCTCGGTCACGGCGGGTAACAGCTCGCAAACGTCGGACGGCGCGGGTGCGCTGATTCTGGCGAGCGAAAAGGCCGTGAAGGAATTTGGCCTGAAGCCACTGGCGCGCTTCGTCAGCTACGCCGCCCGGGGCGTGCCGCCGCACATCATGGGCATCGGGCCGATTGAAGCGATTCCTGCGGCGCTGCGCTATGCCGGCCTGAAGCATGAAGACATCGACTGGTTCGAGCTGAACGAAGCGTTCGCGGCGCAGTCGCTGGCCGTCATCAACACCCTGGGTTTGGACGCGGCCAAGGTCAACCCGATGGGTGGCGCGATTGCGCTGGGCCATCCGCTGGGCGCCACCGGTGCGATTCGCGCCGCGACCGTGATTCATGCCTTGCAGCGCCATCAGCTGAAGTACGGCATGGTGACGATGTGTGTCGGCATGGGCCAGGGCGCTGCGGGTATTTTTGAGCGTGTGTGATGCCGTTGCGACCTGTTTTGAGCATGTTTTATGGCTGCAGCCCAGGTAATATATGCGCAGGCAGCTATGAATTCAATAGCGTCTCCACTTCGGTCCGGTTGCTGGAACGACGGTTATGAACCCGTTGGCGATGCACCCTTTTGACCAGGCGATGCGGCTCGAAGCCGCCGGCGGCGCGCAAGCCGGCACCTGGCTGGGCGCCACCAGCCCGGCGTACGGGAATATGGTCGGTCCGTTCGGCGGCACGACGGCGGCTACCGCGTTGCAGGCCATCTTGCTGCATCCGGACCTGCTCGGTCAGCCGGTTGCCCTGACCGTGAACTACGCCGCTGCGCTGGCAGCCGGGCCTTTCCGTATTGCGGCCACGCCGGTGCGCACCAACCGTTCGACGCAGCACTGGACGGTGACCTTGACGCAGGCCGATCCGTCGGGCGCCGACAGCGTGGCGATGACCGCGACCGCCGTGACGGCCGTGCGGCGCGAGACCTGGGGCGGCGACGAGTTGCCGATGCCCGACGTGACGATGGACAAGGCTCTGCCGCGTCTGATGCTTTCCACGCCTGAATGGACCCGGCGCTACGACATGCGTGTTGTGCACCGCATGGTCCCCCAGGCATGGGACGGCCGCGAGAGCGACAGCCTGACCCAGCTCTGGCTGCGCGACGATCCGCCGCGTGCGCTGGACTTCCCTGCGCTGGCAGCGCTGTGCGATGCGTTCTATCCGCGCGTCTGGCTGCGCCGCGCCACGCGCGTGCCGGCCGGCACGGTGTCGATCACCACCTACTTCCATGCCAGCAGCGCCGCGCTGGCAGAAGTCGGCGACGGCTACCTGTTCGCGCAGGCCAGGGGGCAGGCGTTTCGCAACGGTTTTTTTGACCAGAGCGCACAATTGTGGAATGAAGCGGGCCATTTGCTCGCCACCAGCCACCAGGTTGTTTACTACAAGGAATGAGCATGCCCCAACCCGTCGCGCTCATCATCGGCGCCGGCGACGCTACCGGCGGTGCCGTGGCGCGCCGCTTTGCCCGGGGCGGCTACACCGCCTGCGTCACGCGCCGCAGCGCTGACAAACTGGAGCCGCTCAAGATGCAGATCGAGCTGGACGGTGGCATCTGCCACGCGTTTGGCAGCGACGCGCGCAAGGAAGAAGACGTCGTGGCGCTGGTCGAGCACATTGAAAGCACTATCGGCCCCATCGAGGTGCTGGTTTTCAACATCGGGGCCAACGCGCCCAGCAGCGTGCTGGAAGAAACCGCACGCAAGTATTTCAAGATCTGGGAGATGGCCTGCTTCGCCGGTTTCCTCAATGGCCGCGAGGTGGCCAGGCGCATGGTGGCGCGCGCATCGGCCGAACGCAGGCAAAGCATTGTCTTCACCGGTGCCACGGCCTCGCTGCGCGGCAGTGCGGGTTTTGCCGCATTTTCGGGCGCCAAGTTTGCCCTGCGCGCGCTGGCGCAAAGCATGGCGCGCGAACTCGGCCCGCGTGGCATTCATGTGGCGCACAGCATCATCGACGGCGCCATCGACACCGAATTCATCCGCAGCACATTTCCCGAGCGCTATGCCCTCAAAAGCCAGGACGGCATACTCAACCCCGAGCACATCGCCGACGCGTACTGGATGCTGCACCAGCAGCCGCGCGATGCGTGGACGCATGAGCTCGATTTGCGGCCGTATATGGAGAAATTTTGAAACCTTGTGGGACAGACCGGAGCGCAGCGGAGCTCTGTCCCCAACCGATTGAGCTTGCGGGACAGACCGGAGCGCAGCGCTGTCCCCAAGGGATCAGACCAAAACAAGACCCCAACCCACCAAACGATGTCATGAAACACTTTGAATACTGGTTCGACTTCGGCAGCCCGGCAGCCTACCTGGCCTGGACACAACTGCCGCGCCTGGCGCATGAAACCGGCGCCACGGCCGTGTACAAGCCGATGCTGCTCGGTGGCGTGTTCCAGGCCACCGACAACCGTTCGCCGGCGAGCATTCCCGCCAAAGGCAAGTACACCTTCACCGACTTCGACCGCTTTGCCAGGCGCTATGGCGTGCCGCTTCACACCAATCCGCACTTCCCGATCAACACCATCACCCTGATGCGCGGCGCGGTGGCGCTGCAAATGCGCAACGACCCGCGCTTCATCGACTACTGCGATGCCATGTTCACGGCCATCTGGGTCGAGTCGCTCAATATGAACGACCCCGCCACCGCGGCCGAGGCGCTGCTCAAGGCGGGCTTTGACCCGGCCGAGCTGCTGGCCCTCACTGCCGAGCCAGGCACCAAGGACGCGCTCAAAACCGCCACCCAGGAAGCCGTGACGCGTGGCATCTTCGGCGCGCCCACCTTCTTCGTGGACGGCCAGATGTTCTGGGGCCAGGACCGTATCGATTTTGTGAAAGAAGCACTGCAATGACCGAAACCCTCAAAGATATCCTCACCCACACCGAAGCGGGGGTGCTCACCATCACCCTCAACCGTGTGGACAAGAAAAATTCAATCACTGCTGCGATGTATGCGGCGATGGCCGACGCGCTGGAGGCCGCTTCGGGCGACAGCGCCGTGCGTGCCGTGGTGATCCAGGGCCACGAAACCATTTTTTCGGCCGGCAACGACATTGGCGATTTTCTGAAGAAACCGCCTTCGACGCCAGACTCGCCGGTATTTCGCTTTCTGCGCGGCATCAGCACCTTCCCCAAGCCGGTCATCGCGTCGGTGTGCGGCCCGGCGGTCGGCATCGGCACCACGCTGCTGCTGCACTGCGACCTGGTGTATGCCGGCGACAACGCGGCGTTCTCGATGCCGTTTGTCAATCTGGGCTTGTGCCCCGAGGCGGCGTCGAGCCTGCTGGTGCCGCAGCGAATGGGTTACGCGCGCGCCGCCGAGGCCTTGCTGCTGGGCGAGCCGCTGACGCCTGAAACCGCGCTGGAAACCGGCCTCATCAACCGCATCGTGCCGCCGCTGGAGGCCAATGCGCTGGCCCAGCGCCAGGCCCACAAGCTGGCGGCCAAGCCGCTGGCCTCGCTGATCGAAACCAAGCGCCTGATGAAAAAAGGCAATGCCGCAGCGGTGGCTGAACGCATCACGGAAGAGAGCGTGAGCTTCGGCCGCATGCTGTCGGAGCCCGCTGCGCCGCCCGCCTCAAGGGGTGAGCGTCAGGTCACCGATGTAGCCCAGGCTGGTGCCGGCGGTGTTGTCGGCATCAGCCCCGACGACGATGGCCACCACCGGCGGGACCGTGCCGGTTTCGTCACCGAACAACTGCAGAAAATCGGCGGCGATGCGTCGTTCATGGCTGCGCCACGTGCCCAGCGGCGCCTGATCGCCATCGACCACGAGGTAGCGCACCCGGCGTGAATAGGCGTTGGGCAGCACCGTGCCGCGCGCAAGCGAGGGGTCCCACACGTAGCAGACGGTGGCGGCCGGCAGCAGCTCGCTCGATGCGCTGCGGGCCAGCCGCAGCAGGCTGCGTTCGATAAAAGGCACGCTGGCCAGCGCCGCGTCGTCGCCCTCCTTGCGGCGCAGGTCAGCGCCCGCCACCGCCTGCGCCAGCCGCCAGCGCCATTGCAGGGTGGCCTCGGCGCCTGGTGTGGTGGGCGGCAGTTCATGCACCAGCGTGCCGTAGGAACGGTCGGTTTGCAAACGCAAAACCCGCGCGCCGTCCAGGCTGACCAGGTCGAGTTGCGTCAGCGGCGCCTTGTTTCGCGGCAGACCCACGACGCGCCACGGCGGCGGCGGGGTGCCGGTGGTGGCCGCTGAAAAGGGCGTCAGCAACGGTTTGCGGGCGACGACAGGCGCGTCGGGGGCCGAAGCTGCCGTCGCGGCACTTTGGGCCAGCGCCTGACCGGGCGATGCGGCGGCCCCGAGCATCAGGGTCAGTGCAAGCTTGAGTTGGCGAACGAGGACAGGGACGAGGGTGGGTGATGCGGTCATGAGGTTCTGTGGGCGGTCTGTCACTGCCGGAGGCTCGGGGTCGGCTGGTGCTGTGTCCTTGAATCCGGCTTTCGTACGGTCAGGCTCCCCGTGCAAAAGTCGGCCGTTTGTTGATAAAAATGGCCTGTAGCGCCCATATTGTTCGCGTAACCGTTCGGGCTGCGCCTGTCGAAGCCTGTTTGCGCTGGCACGACCCTTCGACAAGCTCCGGGCGAACGGCGTGAACGCGTTTGAATGAACAAAAGTGCCTGTAGCCCAATGAATACCTGCGCAAGCAGCTATGAAATGTATAGCGACTGTCATGCTGAAAGCGGCGGCTTGTCGCGGCGTTTCATCGCCGCTTCCACGCATGGTAGCGGGCCACCCACCGGAGCAAGGCATGCGGCTGGTGCGCGCGCTTCCATGCGCCGGCGGCGTATTTGTTCGCCTCCGACAGCGTCGGGTAGGTGTGGATCGTGCCGAGGATCTTGTTTAGCCCCAGCCCGTGCTTCATCGCCAGCACATATTCGGCCAGCAGGTCGGCAGCATGCGTGCCGACGATGGTGACGCCCAGGATGGTGTCCTTGCCCGGCAACGTCAGCACCTTGACGAAGCCCCGCGCCTCGCTATCGGCAATGGCCCGGTCGAGGTCGTCGATGCCGTAGCGCGTCACCTCGAAGGCAATGGCTTTTTCCTTGGCCTCCTGCTCGTTCAGGCCCACCCGTGCCACCTCGGGGTCGATGAAGGTCGCCCAGGGGATCACCGTGTAGTCGGCCTTGAACATCTTCCATTCGCCAAACAGCGCGTTGACGGCGGCATACCAGGCCTGGTGCGAGGCTACATGCGTGAACTGGAACGGACCGGCCACATCGCCGGCGGCGTAGATGTTGGGGTAAAGCGTTTGCAGGTACTCGTTGGTGTCGATGGTGCGGCCGACCGGAATGCCAAGCTCCTCCAGCCCGTAACCATCGAGCCGGGCGACGCGGCCGACGGCGCAGATCAGTTCGTCGAATTCGATACGCACGTGCGCACCGTCATGCTCGGCCACCAGCGTCTTGACGCGGCCCGAGGGTGTTTGCGCGTTGTCG
>NCGI01000157.1 GCA_002256925.1 Polaromonas sp. 28-63-22 | reverse complement strand
ATGCTGCACCCACTTTTGCAGCACGGTGGACAAGGCTTTGAGCCCCGAGCGGGCGCGCGTCATCCGGAAAATCAGGCCGTGGCTCAGGTCGTGGGTCACCTCATGCGTCAGGTCGAGCAGAAAGTGATGTTTGCCGGCCTGCTGGAAAAAATCAGCCGCGTTGTCGTCGCCGAGCACCTGCATGTCGATGCTGCGAAGTGGCGCGCTGGCCTCGGCCAGAAAACGGCCCATGTCGCCCAGGCCGCCGGTTTCGTTGAGCATGTCCAGCGTCTCGCGGTCGCCGCTCAGCAGCTGGCCGTCCTGAATCGTGATGCGCTGGCTGCGGTGCAGCAGGTCGGCAGCGCGCGCCTCGAAGGCGTCGCCGCTGTCGGCCAGCAGGTTGTCGGTGATGGCCTCGGCCAGCAGGTCGATGAACAGCGGCGGGATCGTGATGGAGCCGCGCGGCGTACCGTCGGCCCCGCCGTCATCGCCGCGAAACAGACTCAGGTAATAGGCCTCCAGCGTGCCGGCCGCCAGCAGGCCGTCCCGAAAACGCAGGAACAGCGTGTAGCTCTCCCGGGCGTCGGCGTCTTGCAGCGTCGGCAGGGTGCCGGGCGACACCGGTTTGGAGGGCGTCTGCAGCAGCGCCGCGTGCAGGGCGAGTTCGGCCCGGCACGACTCGGGCACGGGGGCCAGTTCGGGCCGCGCCAGAAACGTACGGAAGTAGTCGTCGGAAGGCACCAGCCAGCCGCGTTCGTTGCGCTGGAGGCCGTTATTCCCGGCCAGGGCACCAGAAGGCTGTGAATTTTGCATGGGCGCAATCGTCGCATATTGGCGCAGCGGTTTTTTGCGCGTTGCAGTCGCTATTATTTTTATAGCTGTTGGCGCAGATTTTGATTGGGCTACAGCCACTTTTTGCTTAAGAAAACCTGCCAGGGCACCGGATGGACGCTGGCGACGGCCCGGTTTACATCCTGTTGCGCTGCCCTCAAAGAATGCCGCAATCTTTACGGCGGCTTAGCAACCCCGCCGGGGGCTGGCGCGTTGTAGTGGTCAGGGGCGGTGCATGAAGTCGCTGCAACGGCGCGCCGGGCGGGGCTGTGGAGCTGAACGCCTGCGCAGGCCACAAGAACGTCACCGCGATGCCAGCACAAGGTCCTGACGACTGCAAAGAAAAGAGCTTTCACATGGTCAATTTCTCTACCGCTTTATGGAAATTCCGGTCCGCCCTGCTGCCAGCCGTGGCGGCTGCGTCGTTGTTGGTGCTGCTGCCGCCCGCGCAGGCGCAGGTGCCCGGCGGCATCGACCCGCCGGGCAGGGTCGCCCGCATGAACCTGGCCGACGGCCCGGTGAGCTATGCGCCCGCCGACGCGCGAGGCAATGCGCTCTGGACGCCAGCCTCACTGAACCGGCCGCTGACCGCCGGCGACCGGCTCTGGACCGGCCAGCGCGCCCGATCGGAGCTTCACATCGGCTCGACCGCCGTGCGCATGGCCGGGCAGACCAGCCTTGACTTTCTGGGGCTTGACGACGACACCACCCAGCTGCGCCTGGCGCAGGGCACCGTCAGGCTGCGCGTGCGCAACCTGTTTGACGGCCAGCGCATCGAGATCAACACGCCCAATCTGGCATTTGTGCTGACCCGGCCGGGCGACTACCGCATTGACGTTGTTCCCGCCACCAGCGGCAGCGCCGGCAGCACGCGCGTGGTGGTGCAGAGCGGCGCCGCCACGGTCTATGGCGCGGGCGGCGCGTCGCTCAATCTGGCGGGCGGGCAGCAGGCCAATTTCACCGATACGCAACTGACGCCCGCAGGCCTGGCCCCTGAAGTGCAGGACGGTTTTGATGCCTGGGCGGCGGACCGCGACCGGCGCGAAGACCGTTCGGTGTCGGCCCGTTACATTCCGCGCGAAGTCATCGGCTACCAGCAACTCGACACCTACGGCGACTGGTCGCAAGACCCGACCTACGGCGCGGTGTGGCTGCCGCGTGCGGTGCCGGCCAACTGGGCGCCCTACCGCGCCGGCCACTGGAGCTGGATCGACCCCTGGGGCTGGACCTGGATCGACGACGCGCCCTGGGGTTTTGCACCGTTCCACTACGGCCGCTGGGCCCAGATCGGCCCGCGCTGGGGCTGGGTGCCCGGGCAACTGGCGCCCCGGCCGGTGTACGCGCCGGCGCTGGTCGCGTTCATCGGCGGGCGATCGGGCGGCGTGAACTGGAACATCGCGCTCGGCCAGCAGGCCTTGCAGCAGCCGGGTCTGGGCTGGTTCCCGCTGGCGCCGGGCGAGGCGTTCCGGCCGGCCTACCGCGTCAGCCCGCGCTACGTCACCGAGGTCAACCACAACATCGTGGTCAACAACTACAACACCGTCAACAACTATCGCTACCAGCGCCAGAGCGCTGCCGTGAGCGCCCTGAGCGCCGACGACTTTGCGCGCGGCCAGCCGGTGCGGCCAGGCATTCAGCGCCTGAGCCCGGCCGATCTGGGCCGGGCCCAGCTGCTGGCGCCGGAACGCGGCCTGCCTGAACATCTGGCCCACCGGCGCGACGAAGGGCGTGACAACCTGCGGATCGACGGCCGCCAGAATCCGCCCGACCCCCGGTTTGCCGGGCGCCCGGACCAGCCGCGTGGCGACGTCGGGGCCGGCAGGCCTGGCGAGCTGCGCGGTGAACGGCCGCTGCCGGTGCTGCCCGCGCCGTCGGCGCAGCAAGACCGCAATGCGCGGGACGCCGAACAGCGCGCACGCTTCGACCAGCAGCGCCCGCAGGAGCGCCAGCAGCGGGAACTGGCCCGCCAGCAACAGGAGCAGGCGCGCATCGGCCTGCAGCGCCCGCCGAACGAGGAATCATTGGGCCAGCGCGCGTTGCGCGAGCGGGCGCAGTACGGCGCTAACCCGAACGGGCCCGCGCCGTCGCGCCAGCAAGCCCGGCCTGACGGCGGGCGTGACCCGCAAGAGCAGGCCTGGCGTGAGCAGCAACGCCTGCTGCGCGACCAGCCGCGCCAGCAGTTGGAAGCCGTCCGCGCGCAGGAGCAGCAGCGCCGGCAGGACGAAGCCTCGCTGGGGCAGCGCGCCATGCGTGAGCAGGCGCAGCGGCAGGCCCAGGAACAGCAGGCGCAACAGGTGCAACAGGCCCAGCAACGCGCCCTGCAGGATCAGCAGCGGGCCCAGCAAGACCAGGCGCGCCAGCAGCAGGCGCAACAGCCGCAACTTCAGCAACAGCAACGCCCGCAGCGCGCCCAGCAAGACCAGCCACGCGGCGCCGGACCAGACCGGCAGGGGGGCTTGCCCCGGCTTGACGACAGCCTGCACCGCAGGCGGGACTAGCCGACCATGAGGTTGCCTCCGGGTCGCTATGCTTTTTATAGCTGCCGGCGCAATATTTATATGGACTACAAGGCAATTGTTGCCTCGACCGACTGGCCCTGCACGGCTTTTTTCCGTCATGCTCCGGCCGTCTTGCGCGCCGGCTTTTGCGTCCGTTTCTGCGTCGGCTTGCACGCAGGATTTTCCCGACCGGCCAGGTCGTCCGGTGCAGCGCCGTGGTTGACTGAACTTTCGCGGCACGCGAAACTCCTACTCCATGAGCCTGTCGGTCGCCGGCCAATATCTGGATATTGGTCAAGAAAGCGGCGAAAAATAGACCGCTGCGGCCGATTTGCAGCCGACGATTCCTAAGTCCGACAGGCTCCTAGGCACGCAAAACTACTTAAGGGTCATTCCGCTTGTAGCGACGCACGGCGCCCGACTACCATCGGGTCTGTGATGTTCCTGCCAGCTTTTCAAGTGGGGTGGGGAAGAGAACGGTGCGCTCGCAAACCGCGTCACAGAACCTGATATTAAAAAGCATGCATATTCCGGAGCGCAATGTGCCAGTGGAATTTATTCTTGAAACGCGTGGACTCTCCAAAGAGTTCAAGGGCTTTGTAGCAGTCAACCAGGTCGATCTGAAAGTCCAGCGCGGCCATATTCATGCCCTGATCGGCCCCAACGGCGCCGGCAAGACCACATTTTTCAACCTGCTGACGAAGTTCCTGCCTCCTACCACCGGGAGCATCACCTTCAACGGCGTGGACATCACCCACGAAAAGCCCGCGCAAACGGCGCGCCGGGGCATCGTGCGTTCGTTCCAGATCTCGGCCGTTTTCCCGCACATGACGGTGCTGGAGAACGTGCGCGCCGCGCTGCAGCGCAACCTCGGCACCTCGTTTCATTTCTGGAAAGCCGAAAGCAGCCTGCACCACCTGCATGCACGGGCCCGCGAACTGCTGGCCGAAGTGGACCTCGAAGCCTTTGCCGACGAGCTGACCGTGAACCTGCCCTACGGCCGCAAGCGCGCACTCGAACTGGCCACCACGCTGGCACTCGAGCCCGAACTGATGCTGCTTGACGAGCCGACGCAAGGCATGGGCCACGAAGACGTGGACCGGGTGACGCAGCTGATCAAGAAAGTCTCGGTCGGCCGCACCATCCTGATGGTGGAGCACAACATGAATGTGGTCTCAAGCATCGCCGACCGCATCACCGTGCTGCAAAGGGGCGCCATCATCGCCGACGGGCCGTATGCCGAGGTTTCGAAGAATCCGCTGGTCATTGAAGCCTACATGGGCACGTCGAACACCGAACTCGTCGGCGCACACTGAATGTTGATGCGGAAGCCCGAATGACCCAAGAACTCCTCAAAATCGAAGACCTGCACGCCTGGTATGGCGAGTCGCACATCCTGCATGGGGTCAACCTCACCGTCCATGAAGGCGAGGTCGTGACGCTGCTGGGCCGCAATGGCGCCGGGCGCACCACCACCATGCGCGCCATCATGGGCCTGACCGACACCCGCAAGGGCTCCATCAGGATCAACGGCGAAGAGTCGATCAAACTTTCGCCGCACAAGATTGCGCGGCTGGGCATCGGCGTCGGCTATTGCCCCGAGGAGCGCGGCATTTTTGCCTCGCTCAGCGCTGAAGAAAACCTGCTGCTGCCACCAGCCATCGCGCCCGGCGGCATGAGCCTTGACGACATCTACGCGATGTTCCCCAACCTGAAAGAACGCGCCAGCAGCCCGGGCACGCGGCTGTCGGGTGGCGAGCAGCAAATGCTGGCCGTGGCGCGCATCCTGCGCACCGGCGCGCGCCTGCTGCTGCTCGATGAAATTTCCGAAGGCCTGGCGCCGGTCATCGTGCAAAAGCTGGCCGAAATGATTCTGACGCTGAAGGCCAAGGGTTACACCATCGTGCTGGTGGAGCAGAACTTTCGCTTCGCCGCGCCCCTGGCGGACCGGTTCTATGTCATGGAGCACGGAAAAATCGTCGAACAGTTTGCGCAGTCGGAACTCCAGTCAAAGATGGGTTTGTTGCACGAGTTTTTAGGCGTGTAAGTTGAGGCCCAGTGAGGAAAAGGGCCCCGTTTTTCATTTACCAACAGGAGATAAGCATGAAATACCTTTCGAAATCAGCACTCGCTCTGGCGCTGGCCGCTGCGTTTGTCGCACCGGCCGCCATGGCAGCCGCCAACGAGGTCGTCATTGGCGACATCGATGACATGGCGGGCCTGTATGCCGACGTGATTGGCGCCGGCGGCATCGAGGCGGCCAAGATGGCCATTGCCGATTTTGGCGGTACGGTACTCGGCAAGAAGATTGTGTTTCTCAGCGCCGACCACCAGAACAAGCCCGATATCGGGTCGTCGAAGTTCCGTGAATGGTCCGACCAGAATGGCCTGAACATGCTGCTCGGCGGCTCCAACACCGGCGTGAGCATCGCCATGGCCAAGGTCGCCGCCGAGAAGAAAGTGCCCTTCATCGCCATTGGCGCGGCCGGCGCGTCGCTGACCAACGCCGACTGCACGCCCTACACCGTGCACTACGCCTACGACACCACTGCACTGGCCAACGGCACCGCCAGCGTCATCACCCAGCAAGGCGGAAAAACCTGGTACTTCCTGACGGCCGACTACGCTTTCGGTACGCAGTTGCAGGACGCGGCCACCAAGGTCGTGGTGGCCAACGGCGGCAAATCGGTGGGTGCGGTGCGCGTGCCGCTGTCGGCTTCCGACTTCTCGTCCTTCCTGCTGCAGGCGCAAGGCTCCAAGGCGCAGGTGCTGGGCCTGGCCAATGCAGGCAGCGACTTCACCAATTCGCTGAAGGCCGCCAATGAGTTTGGCATCACCAAGACCATGAAACCGGCCGCGCTGCTGGCCTTCATCAGCGACATCCACAGCCTGGGGCTCAAGACCGCGCAGGGCCTGTACCTCACCACCGGCTGGTACTGGGACCTGAACGACAAGACGCGCGCTTTCAGCAAGCGCTATTTTGCGAAGATGAAGAAAGAGCCGACCATGAACCAGGCGGCCTATTACTCGGCCACCATGACGTACCTGGAAGCGGTCAAGGCCGCCAACACCACGGACTCCGACAAGGTCATGGCCCAGCTGCGCAAGATGAAGATCAACGACATGTTCACCGACAATGGCTACATCCGCGCTGACGGGGTCATGGTTCACGACATGTATGTGATGCAGGTCAAGACGCCGGCTGAGTCCAAGTACCCTTGGGACTACTACAAGGTGGTGAAGAAAATGTCGGGCGAAGAGGCCTTCGGTCCGCTGTCCAGCTCGACCTGCCCGCTGCTTAAAAAGTAAGGCCTTTCCCGCCGGCAACGCCGATCCGACATCCGTTCGGGTGCGCGTTGCCGTCGCGGACGTATGGTTTCAACACAGCACATGACATGCCTCTGCGCGGACTGATATGACAGAAATTTTCGGCATTCCCTTGACGGTCGTGTTCGGGCAGCTCCTGCTCGGGCTGGTCAACGGGTCTTTCTATGCGTTGCTCAGTCTGGGGCTGGCGGTGATTTTCGGCTTGCTCGGGGTGGTGAATTTCGCCCACGGCGCGTTCTACATGCTGGGCGCGTATGCCGCCTGGCTGGGGCTGGACCTGTGGGGCATCAACTACTGGTTCGCGCTTGTGCTGTCGCCGCTCGTCGTGGGGCTGCTGGGCATCGTGCTGGAACGGCTTTTCCTGCGGCACCTTTACAAAATCGACCCGCTGTACGGCCTGCTTCTGACCTTTGGTCTGGCGCTGATTGCCGAAGGCCTGCTGCGCGAAACCTTTGGTTCGTCGGGTCAGTCCTACCCGGTGCCCGATTTGCTGACCGGCGCGACCGATGTCGGCTTCATGATCTTGCCGAATTACCGTTTCTGGGTGATCGCGGCTTCCCTGACCATCTGCTTCACGACCTGGTTCGTCATCGAACGCACCCGGCTCGGCTCGACGCTGCGCGCCGCCACCGAAAACCCGAAACTGGTGCAGGCCTTCGGCATCAACGTGCCCATCATCGTGATGCTGACCTACGGCGCCGGGGTGGCGCTGGCGGCGCTGGCCGGCGTGCTGTCGGCGCCGGTGATCCAGGTGTCGCCGCTGATGGGTTCGTCGCTGGTGATCGTGGTTTTTGCCGTGGTCGTGATCGGCGGCATGGGCTCCATCATGGGCGCGATTCTGAGTGGTCTGGCGCTCGGCGTGATCGAGGGATTCACCAAGGTTCTCTACCCCGAAGCTTCCAACATTGTGGTGTTCGTCATCATGGCGATTGTTCTGTTCTGGCGGCCTGCCGGTTTTTTCGGCAAGGAGTAAACGATGCGCCTCGTGACAGTTTTCTATATCGCCGTGCTGATCGCCGGGCTCGCAGCCCCGTTCATGGGTCTGTACCCGGTGTACCTGATGACCCTGTACTGCTTTGCCATTTTTGCCTGCGCCTTCAACCTGCTGCTGGGCTATGGCGGCATGCTGTCTTTCGGCCATGCGGCGTATTTCGGGTTCGCCGCCTACACCACCAGCTGGCTGGTGACGGCGCACGGCATGTCCTCGGTGACCGCCATTGTGGCGGGGGTGCTGGCCTCGGCGCTGATGGGCCTGGTGATCGGCCTGATTGCCATCCGGCGCTCGGGCATCTACTTCGCCATGATCACGCTGGCGCTGGCCCAGGTGGTGTACTTTGTGTGCCTGCAGGCGCCTTTCACGGGCGGTGAAAACGGCTTGCAGGGGGTGCCGCGCGGCAGCCTGTTCGGGCTGGTGTCGCTGGAGAAAGACGAGGTCATGTACTACTTTGTCCTGGCTTCGCTGGTGGCGGTGTACCTGTTCATCCAGCGCGTCGTTCATTCGCCGTTCGGGCAGGTGCTCAAGGCAATTCGCGAAAACGAGCCACGCGCCATTTCGTTGGGTTACAACGTTGACCGCTACAAGCTGCTGGTGTTCGTGCTGTCGGCCGCGCTGGCCGGGCTTGCCGGCTCCCTCAAGTCGCTGGTGCTGGGCTTTGCCACGCTGTCCGACGTGCTGCAGTCCACCTCGGGCGAGGTCATTTTGATGACCTTGCTGGGCGGGGCCGGCACCTTCTTCGGCCCGGTACTCGGTGCCGGCATCGTGGTCACGCTGCAGGACATGCTCTCCGACCGCGTGGGCTCCTGGGTCACCGTCATCATTGGCGTGATCTTCGTGGTGTGCGTGATGGCCTTTCGCAAGGGCGTGGTGGGCGAGTTGCAGGCGTTTGTGGAGCGCCGACGCGCCGCCAGGCGCGCCGCCACGCAGCGCTGACCGGGCCGCGCGCGGCTGCGGGTCAGTGCCCGTCGGTCGATAGCGCGCAGGCCACGCGCCGCGGCTCCACCCGCTGCCCCTGCGCATCGGGCACGGCCTGGATGCTGATGACCGGCTGCATGGCGTTGACACGGCCGAAGATCGTGGCAAAGGCAATGTCAGCGGCATCGCGGCCAGTGCAAAAGCGCACAAAACCCATCGGGATCGCGGTGCCTGACGGGTCAAAAAGATACCAGCGGCCCGAGGTGCCATCCGACAGATACACCTCCACATAGGCATGAAAGTCGGGCGGTCCCAACGCCGGGTCGGCGCCGTAGTCCATGCCACTGACCATGCGGGCCGGGATATTCACTGCGCGGCACAGCGCAATCATCAGATGCGCGAAGTCGCGGCACACGCCGACG
>NCGI01000156.1 GCA_002256925.1 Polaromonas sp. 28-63-22 | reverse complement strand
GACGCGCAGACGTATGCTGTGCGTGCCGACGGGCAGTTGCTGACCTGCGAGCCTGCGGTGAGTTTGCCGATGACGCAGCGCTATTTCCTTTTTTGATCGATCCCATGCTCCAGATTTCCAAAATCATCGCGCAGGGCGCAGGCCTTGCCCCCGTGCTGGTCAAACGCGCCGCCACGCTCGAACTCGACTGGGACATCCGCCAGAAGAGCCGTTTCGACGCGACCGACTCGCTTGGTCGCCAGCTCGGAATCTTTTTGCCGCGTGGCACGCTGGTGCGCGGCGGCGATGTGCTGGTGGCTGAAGACGGCTCGATGGTCAGGGTGATGGCCGCGCCGCAACCCGTGCTGCGGATTACTGCCTGCACCACCCACGGCAGCGCGTTTGATTTGACCCGCGCGGCTTACCACCTGGGCAACCGGCATGTGCCGATCGAGCTGAAACCCGATCACCTGAAGATTGAGCCCGACCATGTGCTGGCCGACATGCTGCGCGCGATGCATTTGATCGTGACCGCCACATGTTCACGGCCCTGACTGCGACCATGGGCACGACCACACGCATGCAGTTGCTGCGGCGCCGGTGGTGGTTCATCTTCACAAGCACAAGCCGCACAGCCATTGAATCCTGCCGAGCCCCTGCCCGCCGCCAGCCTGCTGCAACTGATCTGGCTCGCCTCTCCGGCCCTGCCCGTGGGCGGATTCTCATACTCGGAAGGGCTTGAAGCCGCCGTGGAACGTGCGGGAGTAACTACAGAAAGCATAGCAAGCGACTGGCTCAGTGACCAGCTGGGCTTGAGCCTGGCGCGGGGCGATCTGGCGGTGATCGCGCAGGCCATTGCAGCCTGGCGTGCAGGCGATCTTTCCCGCATCAGGCAGCTCAACGACTGGGTGCTGCAAACCCGCGAAACCAGCGAGTTGCGCGCGCAGGCCGAGCAGATGGGTCGCTCGCTGGTGGAATGGCTGCGCAACCACGAAGGTGCCAGCGCATCGCACACCGCCGCCTGTGCCGCCCTTCCACCGACCTACCCGATTGCGTTCGCACTGGCCGCATCGCCCACCAGCGCTGGCGTGCGCGACTGCCTGCTGGCTTACGCCTTTGGCTGGGCTGAAAACATGGTGCAGGCCGCGCTGAAGTCGGTCCCCCTGGGCCAGAACGCCGGACAGCGCATACTGGCGCGGCTGAGTCGTGAAATTCCACCAGCCGTCGAGGCTGCCATGGCACTTACCGACGCCGCGCGCCAGGCTTTTTCACCGATGCTGGCGATTCTTTCGTCCCAGCACGAAACCCAATACTCCCGATTGTTCCGCTCATGACACTTCACCATATTGCACATCGCACCAAAAAACTGCCACCGCTTCGCGTGGGCATCGGAGGGCCGGTCGGCTCCGGCAAAACGACGCTGCTGGAGATGCTGTGCAAGGCCATGAAGGGGAAATATGACCTGGTGGCGATCACCAACGACATCTACACCAAGGAAGACCAACGCATCCTCACGGTCAGCGGTGCGCTTGACGCCGAGCGCATCATGGGGGTGGAAACCGGCGGCTGTCCGCACACAGCCATCCGCGAAGACGCCTCGATCAATCTGGAGGCGATTGACCGCATGCTGGTCGATTTCCCCGACGCCGACATCGTGTTTGTCGAGTCCGGCGGCGACAACCTGGCCGCCACGTTCAGCCCTGAACTGAGCGACCTCACGATCTATGTGATCGACGTCGCGGCGGGCGAAAAAATCCCGCGCAAGGGTGGCCCCGGCATTACCAAGAGCGATCTGTTCGTCATCAACAAGACCGATCTGGCGCCGTATGTGGGCGCCGACCTGGCGGTGATGGAAACTGACACCATTAGGATGCGGACCACCGCCAGGGGCCTCAAGCCCTTCGTGATGACCAATCTCAAGACGCTGGCCGGGCTGGCCGAGGTGGTGGCTTTTATCGAAACAAAGGGAATGCTTCAATCCGCGTAGCGTTCCTGGCCCGGGCCAGCCGGACGGGTAAACGCAGCGGTTAAACTATCGCACCTGGAAGCGTGGCAGAGCGGTTGAATGCAGCAGTCTTGAAAACTGCCGAGGATGTGAGTCCTCCGTGAGTTCGAATCTCACCGCTTCCGCCAGGAGCACTTGAAAAGCCGCAGGCCTATGGGCTATGCGGCTTTTTCTTTGTCAGTGCACCCAACTGCCCGCCCGCCGTGATCATCGATCACCGGCAAGCGCCTGGCCGTACCCTTCGGGATTGCCTTGCTGCCAGCGCCAGGCATCTGTGCACATATCGGCCAGCGAATGGGTGGCGCGCCAGCCCAGCAGGTCTTCTGCAAGCGAGGGATCGGCGTAGCACTGCGCCACATCGCCGGCGCGACGCGGGGCGAACTGGTAGGGCACGGTCTTGCCACTGGCGCGCTCAAAGGCGCTAACCAGTTCCAGCACGCTGTGGCCCCTGCCGGTGCCCAGATTCACGGTGAAGCTCTCGCCCTTGCCGAGAAGCGCCTGCACCGCCGCCACATGGCCCTGCGCCAGATCCTGCACGTGGATGTAGTCGCGCACGCCCGTGCCGTCGGGCGTGTTGTAGTCGCGCCCATAAACGTTCAGGTAGGGCCGTTTGCCCACCGCCACCTGCGTCACGTAAGGCATGAGATTGTTGGGCAGCCCTGCAGGGTCTTCCCCGATCAGCCCGCTGGGATGCGCGCCCACCGGGTTGAAATAACGCAGCACGCCCATGCGCCACAGCGGGCCGGCCACGCGCAAGGCGGCCAGCATGTCTTCACACACCAGCTTGGTGTGGCCATAGGGGTTGGTGTGACTGACAGGAAATTTCTCGGTAATAGGTACCGAAGCCGGATCGCCGTACACCGTGGCGCTGCTCGAGAACACCAGTGTGCGGCAAGCCGACGCCTCCATCGCCTGCAAAAGGCCGACCATGCCGCCGATATTGTTGGCGTAGTATTTGAGGGGCTGCGCCACGCTTTCGCCCACGGCCTTGAACCCTGCGAAGTGAATCACGGCGCCGATGCGATGCTGCTCCAGCAGGCGCTGAACGAGGCCGCTATCGGTCACGCTGCCACGCTCACACAGCGCGGGATGGCCGGTCAGGCGCTGCAAGCGATCAAGCACCGCAGGGCTGCAGTTGGAAAAATCGTCGAGGATGACGGGCGTAAAACCTGCCGAAACGAGCGCCAGGTAGGTGTGGCTGCCGATATAGCCCGCACCGCCGGTCAACAGAATTTTTTGACTCATGCGCCCAATGCTACGCGTAAAAGCAGCTTGCGCAGGCGATCAACGCAGCGCAGACGCATAGCCGACCGGCCCGGTGGCACCGAGCCGGAACGCTGCCTTCATTCAACGACAGCGTAAGTCCTGGCAGTCTCGGCCGGAACCGGGTCGTTCTGGGCTAACCGCAGCACGTCTTTCATGTGGCCAGCTACCCCGAAATGATGCTGGTGAACGCTGGCAACATTGCAAAAAAAAGTCGACATTGAAAATTGCCGCAGATACAGGTCACGACCATTTTTTGCCATGGATTGTCTGAGCCCGGGCTGGTCCATGACCTTGTGCATGCCGGCAGCGATGCTTGCCGGATTTCCCACTTTCACGTACACCGCGTCCACCCCATCGGTCAACAGCGATGGGATCTCGCCCACTGCCGTGGTGACCACCGCCACACCGTGAGCCAGCGCCTCCAGAATGGCCAGCGGCAGGACTTCATCGTATGAAGGCAGCACCAGCATGTCGCACTTCGCCAGCAGCCGACTGACTTTTTTCTGGTCGCACCAGCCCTCGAAGCGCACGATACCGTCGACGCCCAGTTCTCGCGCCTTGGCCTGGTAGCCCGCCACATCGCCGCCGCCCGCAATCGTGACTTCCATGTCGGCCCCATCGAGCACCGGTTCCGCCAGCGCACGCAGCAGATCCAGTACGCCCTTGCGATCCGACAGGTTGCCCAGAAACAGTACGCGCTGTCGGCCACCTTCGGGTGACAGGCCCCAGAACGACTGCGGCTCGGGCACCCCATTGATAATCGTGTGCACCCGCTCGGCAGGTACCTGAAGCACGTCAATGACGAAGCGCCGCGCGGCGGGGCCGATCACGATCACAGCTTTCGGCAAGGAAAAAACCCAGCGTGCCAGGCCCCGGAAAACAGCCGGCAAGCGGCTGTAAAAGCATTGCATCTGGGCATGAAGGTGCAGCACGGTCGGTAGCCCCAGCGCGGCGCACACCACAACCAGCGTGCCCTTTCGAAACAGGCTCATGCGCTCGGCCATATTGACGTGGACACCGGCCAGTCGGCCACTCAGCCGGCCCCTCACGATACTGGCAATGGCGCAAAATAGCACCCAGAGCGAAAACACCGGGCTGCCCGCGCCTCGCGTGTCCAAAGGACGCAACAGCGCCGCACCGTTCGGCCGCCGCTCGGCCTGGGACTGAATCAGGTAGTCCGCCACCTTGAACATGCCGCCGCCTACAGGCGTCCAGGGACAAGCGATATAAATGTAGCGCTCGTCGCGGCGCACCGGCGAGGCCTCGACCGGTCGGCGAGGGGAGGAAATTAGCGGCATCTTTACTGGGGATTTGGAAAAATAACGGCTTGTCGGTAGATACTATACTTAAATTATGTTACTAAGAAGATGTTGCGGCCTAACTAAAAATCGGCTGCAAACCTGCCTGTCCGCCCATGCTTAAAAGCCTGATGAAACAGGGCTTAAATGCCGTAGATGACCTCGCGCTCGCTGCAGATCGCCGGGCGCAGGCACCGGACACCCTGGTCAACGTGCTGTTCCACTCGCTCTACGAGAGCCCCGCCCACCTTGGCAAGGGCGAGCTTGGACCCAACCAGGATGTAACCGTGGCGGATTTCCGCGGGTTCGTCGAGGAGATGCTGGAAAGCGGCTACACAGTGGTTTCCCCCGCGCAGATCGACGCTGGCCTCCCGCCGGGCGGCCGCTACCTCACGATCACATTCGACGACGGGTATTTCAACAATACGCTGGCGCTCGGTGTCCTCAATGAATTTCGCGCTCCGGCAACCTTCTTTATATCGACCGACCACGTTCGGCAAAACAAGGCGTTCTGGTGGGATGCCTTCAGCCGCGCACTGGCTCGCAGCGGCGCCACCCCGGGCGAGCAAAAGATCGAGATCGAACGGGTCAAGACATGGACGCCCGAAAAAATTGACGCGTTTCTCTGCGAACGCTTCGGCCCGTCGGTCCTCAAACCGCACAGTGACGTTGACCGGCCTTTCACGCCGCCAGAACTGCGGCAATTTGCGCTAAACCCCTGGGTCCATCTGGGCAACCACACGCGTGACCACGCCATCCTCACCAATTGCACGCCGGGGCAGATGGCCCATCAGATCGAATCCTGCCAGCATGCACTGGCGGAGATGGTGGGCTACCGGCCCATTGTCATTGCTTACCCGAACGGCAACCACTCGCCGTCAGCCGTCAGGGCCGCGCAGGATGCAGGACTGCGCGTGGGTTTTACGGTTGCGCCGCATAGTGAGCAACTGCCGCTGAGTGATGCCAGCCGCATGACGCTTGGGCGATTCCTTTTTTTTGGTGGTCAGGACATCCGCCGTCAGTGCCGCCTTTTTTCCGCGCGCTTCGTACCCAGCCATGCGCTCAAGCGCCTGATGCATCCGGCGTACTGAAAGCGCAGCCCGGAACGCTCCGCGCTGGTGCGCGCTTCAGCGACCGGCCTGTTGGTCCTGTTGCAACTGCCTTTTGCGCTTGCTTTTATTTTTGGACGGTGGCCCGGCGGGCTGGTCGCGCAACGCCTGAGCGGCAAGCGCAGCGGCCTCGGCTTTCACTTTCTCGCGTTTTTTATTGCGAAAGTACACGAAAGCACGGCCCAGTGCGAAGCTGACCGCACTGCTGACAACGAGAAGAACAATGTTTGAAGTTTCCATGGATCCGTTCATGGGTG
>NCGI01000004.1 GCA_002256925.1 Polaromonas sp. 28-63-22 | reverse complement strand
TTGGTGTCCAGCAGGCGTTCGACCAGATCCGCCGGCGCCGCCATGAAGCCGACGCGCCAGCCGGGGGCCAGGATTTTCGCGAAACCGCTGACATAAATAGTGCGCTGCAGCCCGTCGAGCGCACACAGCCGGGTGGCATGTTCGGGCGCCAGATGGCTGTAGGTGTCGTCTTCGACCACATGGAAATCGTGCTGCTGGGCCAGTTGCAGCACGCGGTGCGCGCTGCCCGGCGACAGGCAATAGCCGGTCGGGTTATGAAACACGCTGACGCTGACGAAAAGCCGGGGCTGGTGCAACGCGCAATAGCGCGCCATCACGTCCAGGTCAGGTCCGTCCGGACCGCGCGGCACCGGCAGAATCCGCATCCCCAGCGCGTCAAGCCGGGCAAATTCGACCGCCCAGCCGGGTTCTTCGACCATCACGCAGTCGCCGGCGCGCAGCAGCGTGCGGCTGACCACATCAAGCGCATGCGTAGCGCCCACGGTGGTGATGATCTGCTCCGGGCCGGCGTGCACGTTGATGGCGCCAAGCTTTTGCGATAGCGCGCGCCGCAGGCCGGCATCGCCTTTCGGGTCGCCATACTGCAGTGAAAAATCCTGCAGCGACTGCAGCGACGTGACCCTGCGCACCGCCGCAGGCAGGAACGAGGTTTCCAGCCATTCGGGCGGAAACACGCCCATGCCCGGCTGCGGCTTGGTGCCGACCTGCTGGAACATGCCGCGAATCAGTGCGGTGGCATCGACCGGCGCCTCACGTCGAACCGCCCCGGAGGCACCTTCCGGCAGCGCAGGCAGAAGACCGCTCGCTATGCTTTTTATAGCTGCTGGCGCAGATTCCAATTGGGCTACAGCCCTTTTTGATGCAGAAAATGCCACCTCACGCACAAAAAAGCCGCTGTTTCTGCGCGCCACGACCAGTCCCTGCGCCTGCAACTGGTCATAGGCCGCCACCACGGTCGATACGCTGACGCACTGCTGCTGTGCTGCTGCTGTGCGCACAGCCGCACCGAAGGCAGCCGCGCGCCGGGCGCCAGCAGGCGGCTGCGGATACGCTCGGCGAAGCGGTCGCACAGCTGCTGCGTCAGGGACTGGGTGGCCGATTTCATCAGCATGGTGCGATGTCCGATCAGGTTCGTGGGGCGAAATCATCCGGGGTGTGCTGACGCATGGGGCAATACAGTTTGCCAATTTGTCATCCAAACTGTACCGGCACTGTACTGCTCGTCATGGAATTTGAACTATAAAGTGCAGCGCATGAACTGGCAAGAATTTACCGCTTTACTCGTGCTGGCCACCGCCATGAGCTTTTCGCCCGGGCCCAACAACACGCTGTCGGCCACGCTGGCCGCCAACTACGGCTTGCGGCGCGCCATGCCGTTCGTCGCGTCGGTGCCGATGGGTTGGGGCCTGATGCTCGGCCTGTGCGCGCTGGGGCTGGGCGCGTTGCTGGTCGCCGCGCCGCTGCTTGGCCAGGCGATCAAGTTCGCGGGCGCGGCCTATCTGGTGTGGCTGGCCTGGAAGATCGCCCGTGCCGGCCGGCCGGCCGGAGCCAGCGGGGCGGGCGAGGCGGCGCCGCCGGCCAACGTCGGCTTCTGGCAGGGCGCGGCGTTCCAGTTCGTCAACATCAAGGCCTGGATGTTTGCGCTGGCCATCGTCAGCGGCTGGATCGCCGGGCGCGCCGATCCCGGCCTGCGTTTTGCGCTGGTGCTGCCGGTCATGCTGTTTTTCGCCTTCGCCAGCAATTTGACGTACGCGCTGCTCGGCTCGCTGCTGCGCGAATGGCTGGCCGGGCCGGCGCAATCGGGCCAGCGCATGGTGTGGTTCAACCGGCTGATGGCGGCTGTGCTGCTGGCCACCGCCGTCTGGATGCTCTGGCAATGAGCGCCCTCGCCCACCCGCCCGCTAACCGCCTGCAAATCCATAGGGGCCTGTGGCTGGGGCTGCTCGGCATTGTGATTTTTTCGATCACGCTGCCGATGACACGCCTGGCGGTGGGCAGCGTTGACGCGCCGCAGATGCCGGGCCTGTTCATCGCCGCAGGCCGGGCGGTGGTTGCCGCCGCCCTGTCAGCCGTCTTTTTGCTGGTCACGCGCGCACCGCTGCCCCGGCGCCGCGACTGGTGGCCACTGGCCATCACGGCCGGTGGCGTGGTGTTTGGCTTTCCGTTCCTGACCTCGATCGCCATGCGCCATGTGGAAGCGGTGCATGCCAGCGTGATCGTCGGCGTGCTGCCACTGGCCACCGCTGCCGTGGGTGCGCTGCTGCACCGCCAGCGGCCCTCGGCCGGCTTCTGGGCCTGCGCCGCCCTGGGCAGCGCGCTGGTGGTGACGTTTGCCATGCTGAAATCCGGCACCGCAGCCGGTATCTCGCTGAGCCTGGCCGACATGCTGCTGCTGGCCGCCATGCTGTGCGCCGCCGTGGGTTACGGCTACGGGGCCAGGCTGTCGCAGCACCTGCGCGCCGAACACGTGATCTGCTGGGCGCTGGTGATCTCGTCGCCGCTGACGCTGCCGGTGGCCCTCATCAGCTGGCCACAAGTTCCTGTGAGGGCTGCCGCCTGGTGGGGCTTTGCCTACGTGGCCGTGTTTTCGATGTGGCTGGGCTTTTTTGCGTGGTACCGCGGCCTGGCCCTGGGCGGCACCGTGCGCGTCAGCCAGGTGCAACTGGTGCAGCCGTTTTTGTCGATGCTGTTCGCCGTGCCGCTGCTGGGCGAACGGCTGGATGCCGTGACGGTAGGCTTTGGGCTAGCGGTGATTGCGACCGTGTTTGTCGGCAAGAAAATGCCGGTGGGTGCTGTGAAATGAAGGCGTCCATCGCAACCACGCTGGCGCGACTGCCCGGCCCGCCCAGCGCCCGTTACCTGCAAGGCGCGCCTTTCGCCGCCGTCATGGCCCATGGCACGATGAGCGTGGAAGTTTTTGCACCGCAAGGCGTGGATCTGCAAACGCCGCATTCGCAGGATGAACTTTATTTTGTGCAGGCCGGCACCGGTCAGATCGTCATCAGCGGCCAGCGTTTTGATGCAGCGGCGGGAGACGCGTTTTTCGTCGCGGCGCAAGTCGAACACCGCTTTGAAAATTTCAGCAACGATTTTGTCACCTGGGTGGTGTTTTACGGCCCGCCCGGAGGCGAGTGACTGGCAATAAACTCACGGCAAAACCAAGGGAAAACGCTGTGTCAAAACGACACGTGTTTGTCTCGCACTGTGGCGTCGGCGCCGTCCGATTTCGACACACGCGCCGGTTGCAGCGGCCTCAATAGGCCTTGTTGGCGCAGCCTTGGCATGCACCCGTCAAGGGGTAATGCATGGCAAGCCACCCCCTGCGGCGCGAGTGGCATGCCAATTGCGTGCGAAACCCGTGGTGCTTTAGCGCACCGCCGTTTTTCCCTGGCCATTCAAGGAGGCGCAAACCATGCGACTAGTCAAGTTCAGTGCAGACAACGTTGCCAACGAACTCGCTGACATCAGCGACGATGATCTCGACGAGCTGGCCTTCGGTGCCATCGAGCTCGACCGCGAGGGGCGCATCCTGCGCTACAACGCGGCCGAGGCCGACATCAGCGAACGTGACCAGGCCGGCATGGTGGGGCGCGATTTCTTCGCCGATGTGGCGCCGTGTACGCGCGGTGAGGCCTTCGAAGGACGCTTTCGCGCGGGCGTGAAGGCGGGGAAAATCGACGTGCAGTTCACCTACGTTCTCGACCACGAGATGACCCCCACCGAGGTTCGCGTGCGCATGCACAAGGTGGAAGGCAAAGACACTTACTGGGTGTTGATCAAACGGGTCACCACGTCCGTGGCGCAGTGATTCGGGAACTGACGCCCGCTGATGCGCAAGCCGCTATCGCCGATCTGGTCGGTGCCGAGTTAGGCCTTGCGCCGGCAGAGCTTGCCGCCATCAACGCAGAGACACGGCTCGATGCGGACGGCATCGGCGTCGATTCTCTGGCCTTGTTCAATCTGGCCGCCCGAGTGGCCACCTTTTTCCGGCTGCACGAGTCAGAGCTTGAAGACGAGTTGCTGCGCCGCCGCAGCGTGGGCGACTGGGCGGCGACGGTCATGCGCGCGTGGGCACACGGTTCGCGCCGCATCACCTTCACCACATCGGGCACCAGCGGCGCGCCAGCGCATTGCACCCACCGCTGGTCGTCGATTACCCAGGAGCTGGACGCGCAGGCTGCGTTGTTTGCGGGCCGCCAACGCGTGGTCGGGCTGGTCGGGCCACGGCACATTTATGGATTTTTATTTTGTGTGCTGCTGCCGCGCTGGCTGGGCGTACCGTTCATTGATGGTCGGGGGGCCGCCCCGGCTGGGCTGGCCCGCGTCTCGCGGCCGGGCGACCTGCTGGTCGGCTTTCCGATGCGCTGGGATCTTGCCGCGCAAGTGGGCCAGTGGCCCGACGACGTGACCGGCGTGACATCCACCGGGCCAATCGCTGCCGCCACGATTACTGCCCTGCGCCAGCGCGGCCTCGGCCGCATGGTCGAGGTGTACGGCAGCTCGGAAACCGGCGGCGTGGCCTGGCGCGACAACCCCACCGACGCGCTGCAACCCTACCCGCACTGGTCACTCAACCCGGACTGCACACTGGCGCGGGCAGATCCGGACGTGCCAGGGCTCACGCATCAGGTCGAGCCCCCGGACACGCTCAGCGCGCGCGCGGGCGGCTTTGACGTGACCGGTCGCCGCGACGGCGCGGTGCAGGTGGCGGGTAGCAATGTGTCTTGCGCGCATGTGGCCAGGGTGCTGGCCGAACACCCCGACATACGCGCGTGTACTGTGCGCCTGATGGGTGTACACGAAGGCGCGCGGCTGAAGGCCTTTGTTGTGATCGCCAACGACACCCCCGAGGAAGCCCTGCGGCCCGCGTTGCGGCGGTGGATGCAGACCCGCCTGAACGCTGCAGAAACACCCACCAACATCGTTTTTGGCGACGCCTTGCCGCGCAATTCACACGGCGAGCTGGCCGACTGGATGATGCAGCAGCCGCAGCGCGATCAGGCTTGACCCAAGCGCCTTGAAAAAGGGAAATCCCTGTCGCAAAACGAGACGTGGGCAGTCGCGACAGCGCGGCAACCTGCGTCCGATTTAGCGACACCCGAGGGTCCGGCAGTGCCCGAACCAATCAGCGCGCCCAGCAACTTCATCAGTGAAATCAAAGGCTTGTGGCCCATCGCGACCGGCCCAAACCCATGGCACGTTGGTTGCTTTGATGTTGCGGCGAAGTACCTGCCGTGTGTCCACGACGGAAAACGGCCCGCGCGACTTTCCAGCCATCATTCAAACAAAAAGGAGACAACCCATGAAAGCTGCCGTGCTGCACGAGTACGATGAGTCGCTCAGCAGTGGTGCCTTTGTGCGCTACGAAGACGTGCCCGATCCAAAAATAGAAAACCCAACCGACGTGATCGTGCGCATCGGCGGCGCGGGCGTCTGCCGCACGGACCTGCATGTGGTGGAAGGCATCTGGCGCAGCAAGGTCGAAGTCAAACTGCCCTACATCATGGGCCACGAGAACGCCGGCTGGGTCGAAGCCATCGGCTCGGCAGTCACCGGCGTGAAGGTGGGCGATGCCGTCATTTGCCACCCACTGGTGACGAGCGGGCACTGCCTGGCCTGCCGGCGCGGTGATGACATGCACGCCGAAGAAAGCCGCTTTCCTGGCATCAATGCCGACGGCGGCTATGCCGAGTACCTGCGCACCGGCCAGCGCTCACTAATCAAGCTGCCCAAGACGCTGGCGCCCAAAGATGTAGCGCCGTACACCGACGCCGGACTTACCGCCTACCGTGCCGCAAAAAAAGCCTCACGCCATCTGCTGCCGGGCGAGTACGCGGTGGTGATCGGTGCGGGCGGTTTGGGCCATATCGGCATTCAGGTGCTGGCGGCGCTGTGCGCTGCCGAGATCATCATCGTGGACCGTTCCGACATGGCGCTGCAACTGGCCAAGGAATGCGGCGCTCACCATTTGGTCAAGGCCGACGGCAACGAGGTCGCCCAGGTGCTGGCGTTGACGAAGGGCAAGGGGGCCGAGGCGGTGATTGATTTCGTCGGCGAGGGCGATGCCATCACCAAAGGGCTGGCGATGACGCGCAACGCCGGCAGCTACTACATCGTCGGCTACGGAGGCAAGATCGATCTGCCGACCATTGACATGATCACCAGCGAGAAGAGCATCATCGGCAACCTGGTGGGCACCTACCCGGAACTGGTCGAGCTGATGGCGCTGGCCGATCGAGGCCTGGTGCATCTGGCCACGCGTGAGTACAAGCTGAAGGACGCGAATCAGGCGCTTCTGGATCTGCATCACGGCAAGATCAAGGGCCGTGCGGTGTTGATTCCCTGATTGACCGGATCAACCAACACCCCCCACAGAGGATTTGGATGAAACCCATACCCGTCACCGTCCTGACCGGCTTTCTTGGCGCGGGCAAGACCACCGTGCTTAATCGCCTGCTGCGGGGCACCGAAGGCAAGCGCTATGCCGTCATCGTCAATGAGTACGGCGAGTTGGGCATTGATGGTTCGCTGGTCGTCGGCGCCGAAGAAGAGGTATACGAGCTGAACAATGGCTGCGTCTGTTGCAAGTTGCGCGGCGACCTGCTTCGCGTGGCGAGCAACCTGGTCAAGCGCCCGGGCCGCTTTGACGGCATCATCATCGAAACCACCGGCCTGGCTGACCCGGCCCCCGTGGTGCAAACTTTTTACTTTGACGACCTGCTGCGCCATCATACGCGCATCGATAGCGTGATCTGCGTGGTCGATACGCGTCACGTGGCCGGGCAACTGCGCGATGCGCCAGAGACCGGGGCGCAGCTTGCGCAGGCTGATCTGGTATTGCTGAACAAGGCCGACCTGGCCGACGAGGCCCTGCTGGCAGAGGCCCAGCACGCCGTGCAGCACATCAACCCGACAGCGGAGCTGCAGCGCTCGGTACACGGCGATATTGCGTTGGCGCAATTACTGGACCGCGGGGCGTTTGACCTCAGCCGCTTGCGCGTGCAGGGACCGCGCCTGGGTGCGACACCGGCGGGCCAACCCTCACACGTCTATCGGCCAGCGGCCACAGGTCAACATAGCCAAGGTATCGTCAGCGTGTCGCTCAGCTTTGCGCGGCCGCTTGACCGAAGCCGCTTCATGCCCTGGCTGCAACGACTGGTGACTGAACGCGGCGCCGACCTGCTGCGGGCGAAGGGCATCGTCGCCTTTGAAGGGGACGACCGCAGGTTCGTTTTTCAGGCGGTTCACATGACGGTCGATAGCGGCCTGGACCGCGCCTGGGCGGATGGCGAGTCGCGCGAATCGCGGCTTGTCTTCATCGGCCGCAACTTTGACGCCGATGACTTGCGGAGCGAGCTCGCCCACTGCCTTGCGGATGCTGACGTGGTGATGTCATGAACGCCGCGCCGCCACTTCTTAACTTGCTCGGCGCGTCTTGGGGCATGGGTGCACCTGTCGTTGCCACGGCCTGGGACGCGGAAAGCGGGGCAATTGGCTTTGCGCTGGGCGACGGCCACCTCGCAGTCGCCAACGCCAAATGGACAGGCGGCCCACGCGTGGAGCCCAAGCCCGGCGGCGGCGTGAGCGTCATTGAAGCGCAACAACCCGCGCCGCAGCCCGTGCGCGCGGTTTGCCACCAAGGAAGTTGCCTGTCCCTGTCGGCCGACGCAGGCGGCGGATTTTTAACCGGCGGTGACGATGGACGCGTGGTGCATGTCCCGCGCATGGGCGCACCCGCCGTACTGGCGCATGTTACCGACACCTGGGTCAATGCGCTGGCGTCCTGCGCCCGCACCGGCACGCGGGCCTTTGCCAGCGGCAGACACGTCCACCGCATGGCCGAAGGAGTCGTTCAATCCATCGATCTGCCGGCACCGGCCACAGCCCTCGCCTTCAGCCCTGACGGTGAATATCTGGCGATTGCGCACAGTGGCGGAGCCACCCTGTGGGCTACCGACCGCGCCAGCAGGCTGCTGGCCTGGAGCGGCTACCACCGCACCCTGGCCTGGAGCCCGGACAGTCGTTACCTGGTTTCTGGCATGCAGGAAAACGCCTTGCACGGCTGGCGCGTTGCCGATGGCGGCGACATTGAAATGGGTGGCTACCCGGGGCAGCCGCTGTCGCTATCGTTCGCACACGACGGGCGTTACCTTGCCACCAGCGGCGGCACGCGGCCGGTGTGCTGGGGGTTTGATCCACCCAACGGAGCCGACGCGCCGGTGGAGTGCGGTATCGCCAGCAAAACGCCGGTGACCTGCGTGGCCTGCCATCCCCAGCAGTCCCTGATTGCGGCAGGTTACTTCAATGGCGCCGTGCTGCTGTGCCAGCCGGGCAGCAGCGAAGGGCTTTTCATCAAAGGCTCGGGCGGTGGCGCGGTCAACGCACTGACGTGGTCGGGCAATGGCAGCCGTCTTGCGCTAGGCACGCAGGATGGCTTGCTCGGCTGGCTCAATTTGCCTGAGAGTCTTTTCCGTTCCAGCAGAACTCAACGACCCACAAAGGAGGCGATTCAATGAGCCACCACATACCCAGTAAAGACATTTTTTTCTCCCAGCTGGCGCGTCTGTCCGACGAAATGATCGCCGCCTATGACAAAGACTTTGCGATGGGCGCGCTGGTCCTGGCTGCCCGCTTCATTGCCGAACGCGACCGCGCTGCGGCCGATGCCGGCAGCAGCGCCGATCAACAGCCGCCTTCTCCACCCTCGGTGCTGCAGTGATAGCGCCATGCGCCGTTTGTTTAACTGAGTGCAGGTCGAAGCGCTGCGGCTTTCCACTGCCTTCGTTCAAGCGCCGCCGTCCCATGTTTGGACACGACGACTCTGCGGATTGTCCCAAAACACGACGCATCGCAGTTCAGCACAACGTGACAAAGCCAGGCCTGCCTGTGACGAAGAGTTGCCCCAAGGGTTTTGGAGCCATGGCACATAAATTGCGGATATTCAGATAGGGCGAAAGCCCGAACGCGCATGAAGCAATACGGTCTAACCGGCATGGTTCATGCAATTTGACCAACGGTAAAAACGAATTCACTTTTTAAGGAGAACTCAATGGCTGCGGGTTTAACACTCAACAAGATCACCTCGCAAAAAGGGATCAATATCGGCGAGGCGACTCGGCGCATCGCCGATCTAGGCTGGCAACCGAGCTACGTTCAGGAGGCGATGACCTTCCCGACTGATTACAAGATCAGTAAAGCACCGCGCGACCCGATGAAACAGGTTCTGCGCTCCTACTTCCCGATGCAGGAGGAAAAGGACAACCGCGTCTACGGTGCGCTTGATGCGGCCCTCCGCGGCGACATGTTCCGCAACACCCAGCCGCGCTGGGTAGAGTGGATGAAGCTGTTCCTGGCCATCATTCCATTCCCGGAAATATCGGCCGCACGCTCGATGGCGATGGTTGCCCGGCTGGCGCCAGGCGAAGAGCTGCGCACCGGCTTCACGATGCAGATGGTTGACGAGTTTCGCCATTCCACGATTCAGATGAACCTGAAGAAGTGGTATATGGAGAACTACATTGACCCGGCTGGATTCGACATCACGGAAGCTGCCTTCGGCAAGTGCTACGCAACAACCATTGGCCGCCAGTTCGCCGAAGGTTTCCTCACCGGCGACGCCATCACGGCCGCCAACATTTACCTGACGGTGGTTGCCGAAACCGCCTTCACCAACACGCTGTTCGTCGCGATGCCCTCAGAGGCCGCACGCAACGGCGACTACGCGCTCTCGACAGTCTTCCTGTCAGTGCAATCGGACGAGTCGCGCCACATCGGCAACGGACATTCCCTGCTGATGTCGCTGGTCAACGACCCGAGCAATCACCTGCTACTGGAGCGTGACCTTCGTTACGCGTTCTGGCAGAACCATGCAATCGTTGATGCGGCAATCGGCACCTTCGTCGAATACGGCACCACGGACCGGGACAAAAACAAGGAGTCTTACGCCGAACTCTGGCATCGGTGGATCTACGAAGACTACTATCGCACCTACATGCTGCCACTAGAAAAGTACGGCGTGAAGATCCACCATGACGACGTCAGCGCGGCCTGGGACCGAATCGTGAAGAAGAACTACGTCCACAAAACGGCGCAATTTTTCTCGGTCGGCTGGCCGGTCAATTTCTGGCGCATCGAAGCCCAGACCGAAAAGGACTTCGACTGGTTCGAGCACAAGTACCCCGGCTGGTATGCCGAGTTCGGCGACTACTGGAAATGGTATGAGCGCAAGAGCGTGCCTGGACAGACCAACATCCTGTTCGACCAGGAATGCGGCTACGTCTACCCGCACCGTTGCTGGAGCTGCATGGTGCCCTGCCTGATCCGCGAAGACTTCTGCTATGACGAGGTTGACGGCAAGATTTTCACCTACTGCTCCGAACAGTGCCGCTGGACCCACAAGGTGGCCTTCGCCGCCGAGTATGAAGGCCGGGCTACTCCGGCAATGGGCAGGTTCAGCGGGCGCCGTGAATGGGAAGAGTGCTACCACGGCTGGGACCTTGCTGACGCCATCAAGGACCTGGGCTTTGTACGGCCCGACGGCAAGACGCTGATCCCGCAGCCGCATCTGCGCTTTGACGACAAGCAGATGTGGACCCTCGATCACGTCAGGGGCTACACGTTGGGAAGCCCGCTGATCGGGTTCCGTGCGCTGTCGCCGGAGGACCGTGAGAAGGCCGCGATCGAGTACCGCAAGGGATTCAAGATCAACGCGATCTGATACACCCTCACGCCGCCGCCAGACCGGTCGGGTCAGCGGCGGCCTACGACAAAATAAGGATCGACATGTCAGATAAGCAGGTTCACACGGTGCGCTTCGAGCCGGTCGGCGTGGAATTGGAGGTCGAGGAAGGCGAGTGGATTCTCGACGCTGCTTTTCGCCAGGGCATCGCGGTGCCTCATGGTTGCCGCGAGGGCCAGTGCAGCAGTTGCAAGTGCGTTCTTCTTGACGGCGACGCCGAGGTGGAAAACTACTCCACCTTTGCGCTGCCCGATTACGAACGCGACTCCGGCCACATCCTGCTATGCCGCAGCTATGCCTTCAGCGACCTGACCATCGAACTACTGAACTTCGACGAGGATCTGATGCGTCATGCGATTGCGGTGAAGACCTATGACGGCGTTCTCAGCGCCGTCACAGCTCTGACCCACGATACGCGGATGCTTGAAGTCCAGCTCGAAAAGCCGATGAAGTTCTGGGCTGGTCAGTACGTGGAGGTCCGCGTGCCAGAGGCAGGGGTAACGCGCTCCTATTCCATGGCGAGCACGCAAAGTAGCCCGTCGAAGCTGCAATTCATCATCCGAAAATATCCCGACGGTGCGTTTTCTTCGCTGATTGACACCACGCTACAGCCCGGCACGCAGGTGACGATCCGCGGTCCGTTCGGAAGCTGCTTTCGCCGCGAAGACAGGCCCGGTCCGATGATTCTTGTTGGCGGTGGTTCGGGCATGTCGCCGCTTTGGGCGATCTTGCAAGACCACATTGAAAGCGGTGAACAGCGGCCGATCCGGTTCTTCTACGGAGCGCGCACGCGCAAGGATCTTTTCTTTCTTAACGAGTTTGCCGCAGTCGCTGCCAAGCTCGACGACTTTGAATTTATCCCTGTGCTGTCAATGGCCACAGCCGAAGACGCCTGGAACGGCGAAACCGGCTTTGTGCATGAAGCTGTGGAGCGCATTATGCGATCACAGCAGCTACCCGGCGAAGCTGACGCTTACACCTGCGGGCCGCCACCAATGATCGACGCCGTGTTACCTGCACTGCAGCGCCTGGGCGTAGCGCTTGACCACACCCATGTCGATAGGTTCACCCCGGCGAGCGCAAGCAAGCCGAATCTTGTTCACTAAACCCAGAGGAGACACTTCCATGACCATAGCCGCCACTGACTACGTTCCCGTCAACTCCGGCGCCGCCGGCGCTGCAAAGTTTGCAGGCTCGGACAGCCGCAAGTACAACTACTTCACGCCCAAAGGCCGCAAGGCCACGCACTATGAGGACATGACCCTCGACGTGCAACCAGACCCCAAGCGCTATCTGCTGCAAGACTGGATCATCAACTTTGCCGACGGCACACCGACTTACTTTGAGGGATGGACGGCAGCCAAGTCCAGTGACTGGCACGCCTACCGCGCAGTCGATGAGGAATGGGAGCGCACCCACTACCAGCGCCAGTCCACCATCTGCGGAATGATCGCGCAGGCGGTCGAAAACGGTCGCCGCTCAGGCGCCCCGGCTCGTTTCGACAAGGCCTGGGTAAAGGTGCTGGAGAAGCATCTTGGTGCTTACAAGCACGCCGAATTCGGGCTCGGCACTGCGCTGATGCAGGCTCAGCGTTACGGCTACACGCAGATGGTCAACTCAACGATTTTGACGAACTCGTCGTACAAACTTCGTTTTTCACAAGACTTGACTCTTTACCTTGGCGATATTGGCCAGGACATCACCGGTTTCGATTCCGAGATCGGCAAAAAACATTGGCTCGAGGATCCGATGTGGCAACCCACCCGGCTACTGATCGAAACCATTGGCGGGGCGACGGATTACATGGAGCAGTACTTCGCCATCAACATCGTGTTTGAGCCGTTGGTTGGCGAACTTTTCCGCAGCGGCTTCGTGATGCAGGCAGCCGCATCGCAAAACGACTTCATGACGCCCACCGTGGTTTCCTCAGCCGAAGGCGACTACCAGCGCAACCTGGCCAATACGGTTGAGCTGTTGCACATGCTGGTCAGCGACCCGGCTCACTCGGCGCACAACACCGCTCTTTTCAACGGCTGGCTCGAGAAGTACGGCGATCTGGCTTTGATAGCCGCCAAGAACCTGCAACCAATCTGGTCACTGCCGCACAACAAAGTGGCTCAATTCAGCGACGCCTATGCCAACGCCATCGAGCGTATGCAGAACATCGCTACTCAGGTCGGCCTCAAGCTGCCCATGTCAATCACCGCGTGAAACACACGTCAAAAAAGGAGCCACCATGTCAGACCACACAAGCAACATTTTCAAGTCCCTCAAAAACCTTGAGTTCAAAGATACCGTCTCGTATGAATGCGGTGTGACGCTAAACGACAGCGTCGAGGCACGCGCCATCGCCGAGCTGATGTCCACCAAGCCCGGCATTACCGTTACCTACATGCCCGCCATGATCCGCATCGACGGCGAGGGCAAGATTGTGTTCAAGATGGACGAAATCGCAGCGGAGCTCGGTCGCGAGATGACGAATCACCTTTTCGAGATCTCTACGTCAACCCACTACGGACGGATGGTGACGATCGACGAGAACACCATGATCCTGTTCGGAGACATGAACGAAGCCATGTCGTACGTGGCCTACGCATAAGGAACTGCATCATGTACAAAACTGCAAGCGGCGAAGAAATCTTCATCATCGACGGCCACACCCACAACTGGAATGCGAGCAAGGCAAACCAGAAAAACGTGCATGGCGAGCAATTCATCAATTGCTTTTATGCGTACCACTCTTTTCTGAGCCCCAAGGAAAAACTGTGGTCGCGCGAGAAGTTCGAGCGTTACGGCAACGACCAGCTTTATCACGACCTGTTTGTGGAAGGCTGCGATGACATGGCCATTTTTCAGCCTACTTACCTGCGCGACTTTTACGTCAACGGGTTCTTCGACGACAAGGAGACCAAGCTGTTGACGGCGAAATACCCAAACCGTTTCATTGTCAACGGTGCGTTTGACCCGCGAGACAAGGAAGCCGGACTCGACGCCATGGAAGAGCGGGCAGCAACCGGAAAAATGAAGGGTGTGAAGCTCTACACCGCCGACTGGCACGGCGACAGCCGAGGCTACAAGCTGTCTGATCCGTGGGCAGAGAAATACCTTGAGCGCGCTGAAAAGCTGGGCATCAAGAACATCCACGTTCACAAGGGTCCAACCATTTTGCCGCTGGACCGCGATGCATTCGACGTGGCCGACATTGATGTGGCCGCGACCAACTTTCAAGGTCTGAACTTCATCGTCGAACACTGCGGTCTTCCCCGCCTGGATGACTTCTGCTGGATCGCGACGCAGGAGACCAACGTGTACGGTGGTCTTGCGGTGGCATTGCCTTTCATCCGAAAGCAACCCAAGTACTTCGCACACGTGATCTCGCAGCTTCTGATGTGGCTGGGCCCGGACAAATTGCTTTATGGTAGCGACTACGCAATCTGGACACCCGACTGGCTGGTGCAGGCATTCATGGATTTCGAGTTGCCGGAAGACGTCGCCAGCGAAACCGGTACGGTGCTTGACCTGGAAGCCAAGACCAAAATACTGGGCCTGAATGCGGCGCGTCTTTATGGCATTGACATTGAGGCGCAGAGAAAGCTTCTGGCGCCTGAACGTGCGGCCGTGGAAAAGCAGAAGGAAGGCGGAATCACCCTGCAGCAAGTTGCTGAGGCGGCCTGACCCGATGGCCGCCGTCCGCGTCAGACCAGACCGCGCCATGCAGGTGCAAGCCTGCCTGGCGACGGTGATGGATCCGGAACTCGACGAGTCGGTGATTGACCTTGACTTCATCACCGAGGTCGAGTTGCTGGAGGATGGCGAAGTACGAATCGGCTTTCGGTTGCCGACGTACTGGTGTGCCGCCAACTTCGCCTTCCTGATGGCCGACGACATGCGCCGTGCCGTGAAAACCTTGCCGTGGGTGACACAAGTCAAGGTTCAGCTGCATGACCACATGTACGCCGAAGCCATCAACCAGGGCGTGAAAGATGGGGCCGGCTTTGAGGCCGCTTTTGGCGTCGCGGCAGAGGGTGGTCTGGAGGCCCTTCGCCGGACATTCGCGCTGAAGGCCTTTCAGCGCCGCCAGGAGGCCCTGCTGCAGCACCTCTTCGGCAAAAAATACGCGCCTGAAACGCTGGTGTCGCTCGACCTCGCGGCGCTACAGCGTGTGCCGCTCGAGGCCGACGGCGAGACATTGGTTGAGCGCTACCTTGAGCGGCGCCCCTTGGTGGGCGGCGCACCGTTGGCATTCGTTGATACCGAAGGCCGACCCATCGCGGCCGAAGCCCTGTCTCTCCACGTACGGGACCTCCGCCGTGTCGGCGTCAACGCCGAATTCAATGGCACGCTGTGCCGCGGTCTGCTCGCGGTTCGTGACAGGGATTTTGGGGAAAAGCCCATTCACTTCGTGCCTTACCGACCCGCAGCTTCGACACACTGAATAAAAATCACAAAAGAGACTCAAACTATGCCCAATATCATGCTGCATGACGACGAGGCTCGCCAGGCACTAGGCCGCGGCGTTGCCAAAATGGCGCGCGCCGTGCGTGGAACCCTCGGACCGCGCGGCATGAATGCCATCATCGACCGACCGATCGGCACGCCGATAATCTCGCGCGACGGCGCGAGCATTGCCGCCGAAATCGAGCTGGAGGACCCTTTCGAGAATATGGGCGCGCAGGTGCTGCGCGAGGTCTCCAAGCAGACCAGTGAAGTGGCTGGCGACGGCACCACCACGGCTACCGTGCTGGCCGACGCGTTGGTGCAGGACGGCCTGGCATGCCTTGCCAGCGGGGCAAATCCGGTCGAACTGGTCGAGGGGCTGGAACTGGCTGTGGTGGAAGTTATCGCAGCGCTCAAGCGTAGCGCGCGGCCCTTGAGCGGCGGCGACGAATTACGCGCGGTCGCCATGGTCGCGGCCAACGACGACCCTACCGGCTTGCTGGTGGCAGAAGCACTGGAACGGGTCGGTGCCGACGGCATCGTCGATGTGGACTATGGCAGCACCGTCGAGACACTGCTAGACATCGTGGATGGCATGGCGTTCGACCGGGGCTACCTGTCGCACCACATGATCACTGACGTGGAGAAGATGCAGGTCGTGCTCGACAACCCGTACATCCTGATGACGGACCAGCGCCTGATGACGCAGGAGGAGTTGGGCGCCGTTATCGCGCTGGTGGCCGATTCAAAGCGCCCATTGCTGGTCATCGCCGAAGAGGTCGCTCCGGCCTGCGTGATCGGGTTGCTGTCCTGGCGCGACAAAGGAGGCGCAACGGTTGCGGCCATTCACCCGCCGGAGTACGGGCACTGGCGCAAGGCGGCTCTGGAAGACCTGGCCATCCTCACGGGCGGCCGGGTGATCGCACGCGATCTCGGTGGCACCATCGCGGCCGTGCAGTTGCGCGATCTGGGCAGCGCACGGCAGGTGCGCATTTCATCGAATCAAACTGTGGTGACGGCGGGCGGCGGGGATGCAGCCATGATCGAGGCGCGCCGCCAGCAGGTGTCACGCCAATACGAGATCGCGCCAGAAAACATCGAGCGCGACAAAATCAGAGAGCGTTTGTCCAAACTTTCTGGAGGTACTGCCGTGCTGTTGGCTGGGGGTGCCACACCGGTGGAACAAAAACGCAGAGTGCATTTGATTGAAGACGCCATTAATGCAGCGCGTGCGGCCATAGCCGAAGGCGTGGTGCCTGGCGGCGGACTGGCGCTGCTGCGGGTTGCAAGCGAGCTCGACAACCTCGCATCAAGTACCGAAGGCCATGTGCAACAAGGCGTCAAGCTGCTGCAGCGGGCCTTGCACCAGCCGCTGCATCACATCGCCGCCAACTGCGGGCTCGACCCGAAGGTCGCGCTGCGCAAAACGCTCGAAGGCAAGGACGGATTCGGCCTTGACGCACGCAGCGGGCGTTTTGTCGATCTGGTCAAAGCGGGGGTCATTGATCCAGTCCGGGTCAGCTATAGCGCGGTGCGCAACGCCGCTTCGGTTGCTGGCCTGATTCTGACCACCCAGACACTGATCGCAAAGAAGCCTGATTTGCTGGATCCAACTGTCGGCCCGGCAACGGGCGGTGGTGCCGAGCGGCTGGGGCGGGCATGAAGCACCCCGCATCACGCATCCGGCGCTGGGTGGGTTTCTTCATATCCGGCGCAGGGTTGGTCGTTTTGATCAGCGACGCGCTGGGACAGGTGCTGCGCTGAAGCGTGGCCTGGGCAGGTCGCAGAGTGACTAATCTGGAGCAGAGCGTTGACATGCGCGTGCCGGGCCGCTGGCGCGTGCTGCGCTTTTGCGGGCCGGCGGCGATGGTCAGCGTCGGCTATATGGACCCTGGAAACTGGGCCACCGGCCTAGAGGGCGGCGCGCGCTTTGGCTACCAGTTGATGTGGGTGCTGCTGGCATCCAGCCTGATTGCCATGCTGCTGCAGACGCTGGCGGCTCGGCTTGGCATCGTCGGCCGCATGGATCTGGCGCAGGCCTGTCGCGCCCACTATCACCGGCCAGTGGCGTTAGCACTTTGGATACTGTGCGAGATCGCCATCATTGCGTGCGATCTGGCGGAGTTGTTGGGAAGTGCGATTGCACTCAATCTACTTTTTGGTATTCCGCTGGCCTGGGGCGCATTGATCACCGGCGTTGACGTCATGCTCATTATTGCGCTGCAGCATTACGGCGTGCGCAAACTGGAGGCACTGGTTGCGGCTTTGGTGGTGACGATTGGTGCTTGCATGGCAACCGAGATGATCTTGGCGCGACCACTGTGGGGCGCGGTGGCCGCGGGGTTTGTGCCGCGGCTTGACGCGGCCAGCCTGTTGGTGGCGATCGGCATTCTGGGCGCAACCGTGATGCCGCATAACCTGTATTTGCACTCGTCGCTGGTGCAGACACGGCGGATTGAGCGGCACGCGGCGGCCCAACGCGAGGCCCTTCGCTACAACCTGGCCGACACCATGCTGGCGCTGACGATTGCTTTTTTCATCAACGCGTCCATCCTGGCGCTGTCGGCCTCCACTTTCTTTGAGCGCGGCATTGTGGTCACCGAGTTGCGCCAGGCCCATGAACTGCTCACGCCGGCGCTGGGCACCACCCTTGCGTCAACGCTTTTTGCCGTTGCACTGCTGGCATCCGGGCAAAGTTCGGCCATCACCGGAACGCTGGCTGGACAAGTGGTGATGGAGGGCTTCATCCGCCTGCGCATGAGCCCGATCAAGCGCCGCTTGCTGACGCGAGCACTCGCTATCGTGCCGGCGGTTGCGGTGCTTGTGCATGCGGGTGAAGACGGCGTGTTGCAGCTGCTGGTGTTGAGCCAGGTCGTGCTGAGTATGCAGCTGCCTTTTGCGATTTTGCCGCTCATCAGATTCACCAACACGACCAGCATCATGGGCTCCTTTACCAGCCCGAAATGGCTGCGCGGCGTGGCCTATGGCGCTGCGCTGCTGATCATTTCACTCAATGCCTGGCTCGTTTTGCGGGCGCTGGGGCCAGAGGGTGCGTTGGCAAGTGCGGGTGCTATGCGCTGGGTGTTTGCCCTGCTTGGCTTGTTCTGTGGGGCGCTACTGGTCTGGATCACTTTTTCGCCGCTGCGACTTACACAGCCACACAAAACGCCATCCCAAAAGACTGAAAATGTGCTACATAGTGGCGGTGATGACCGCATGCCGGCAGCGGCCGACGGCACACTTCACCTGCGTTGACTGCGGTGAACGTGCCGGTTGCATCACACAACATTGACGACATTGGGGAGAGACATATCTATCCTAAACACGCTTCAGTGCAGCCCATCGCCGCAGGCTCGGGCATCGGCAGAATCGCGCCCATGCTGGACCCGGCGGCTGAACGCCAAACCATGCTGGCATGGGAAAACTTTGTTACCGGCAATGCGCTCGCGGTCATGCCCGTGTCAAAACTGGTTCTGTCCTCATGGCAGCGCAGCGCGCGTGCCGGTGTTCAACCGGCGTCACGCCTGGCCCCATTGGCAGTACGTGGCGACGGCCTGGAACAGCTTCGGCACCGTAGCGACGACTTGATGTGGGCCGCAAAAGGCCTGTTCGTCAATTCGGCCCATCTGCTTGAGCGCTCTGGCTCCATCATGATGCTGACAGACCAGGATGGCGTGGTCCTTGAAGTTGCCGGGGACATGGGCACGCGCGAATCGGCGCAGGACATCCATCTCGTCGAGGGGGGGCACTGGCACGAGAGCGTGGTCGGAACCAACGGCATCGGTACGGCGCTGGCGATGCGCCGGCCGGTTCAAGTGCATGCAGCGGAGCATTTTTGCGAGGGCATCAAAAGCTGGACCTGCGCCGCTGCGCCGGTGTTCTTTCCCGGCACAGAGCAAATCCTCGGCGTGGTTGACATCTCCGGGCCGCCCTCCACTTACCAGGGCAGCAACCTCGTGTTGGCTGTGGCGGCCGCGCGCCAAATTGAAGCGGTGCTGGCCGAGCGCGCCAGCCGCGAGCACATTTACCTTCTTGAAGCATGCCTGAAGCTCGGTGCACGAGGCGATGCGGTTGCGATGATCGTGCTCGACCGCAACGCGAAGCTCATTCACTTCAGCGGCAGCTTGCCTGGCTTCCATTTGCACTTGGGCGGCGGCCTGCCCGGCTTAGAGCCTGGACGCACCGTGGAAGAATGGGCTCGCCGTCTTCCAGATGGCCTGCGGCCAGACTGGTTACATCCGGTCAGCGTCGATGGCCGGAACATTGGCGCACTGCTGGCGGTTCCAAAGACTTTGCGCGGCTTGGCGGTCGTCACCCATCAATATCCCAGACTGGCCGATCGGCCTGAGAGCAATTCGGAAATTGACCCCTTGCGCAACGGCTTTGGCAACCTCGTGGGCAACAGCCCCGCGTTGCGGACCGCCATCAACCGCGCGGAACAGCTCAGCGGCCGCCGCGTGTCCGTACTCATCCACGGCGAAACAGGCGTTGGCAAGGAATTGTTTGCGCGGGCCATACATGGCGATGAAGCACGCAGTGGACCCTTTATTACCTTCAACTGCGGCGCCACCACGAAGGAGTTGATCGGCAGCGAACTCTTTGGTCATGTGCGGGGGGCCTACACCGGAGCCACCAACGAGGGTCGCGCGGGGCGCTTCGAACTGGCGCACGGTGGCACGCTGTGCCTGGATGAAATCGGCGACCTTCCACTGGAGCTGCAGCCGGTGCTTCTGCGTGCGCTTGAGGAGGGCGTCGTCTGCCGGCTCGGAGAAGCCAAGCCGCGTCGCGTTGACGTTCGCCTTCTTGCCATGACTAACCGCGACCTGCTGAAAGAAGTGGAGACCGGGCGCTTCCGCCGCGATCTTTACCACCGCATTGGTGTCACCAACATCCGGGTGCCGCCCTTGCGCGAGCGCGCATCGGATGTCGAATTGTTGGCGCAGTATTTCAACCACCGCCTGGCCGAGCGCCACGGCCTCGCCGCCCGCAAGTTTGGTCCCGACGTCATGGCGATACTTCGCGCCTATTCCTGGCCTGGCAATGTACGGGAAATGCGCAACGTGGTCGAAAGCCTGCTGCTCACCTCGAACGAGGAGTTTGTGCAACGCGAAGAGTTGCCCGAAGAACTTCTTGCGGCAGCGGATACCAGTACCGGGGCATCAGCCGCCATCGCCGCGACAAGCCTGGAGGAGGCGGAGCGGCTTGCAATCGTGTGTGCGGTAAGAAGCATGCACGGGAATCTCACGCAGGCCGCGCGCGCGCTGGGTGTTTCGCGAAGCACCCTCTACCGCAAGGTCGAGCGTTATCACCTTGAGAGTCTCGCGCAATTCGGCGACAACCTCGACCAGGCGGACAATTCCAGACACTAGCGCGGGCCTTATCCGTGCCCGACGATTGCCCGATGGCCCGCGCCAGCGATCAGACCGACGCCCGCGTCTTTCCTCTGGAGAGTCTTTCGTTCAGCAAACCAGTGTGCATCACTGTCGGCGCCAGCGCTCCGGAAGGCGCGGGGAAAGGGCACCTGGGCTCGCTTGCGTGTACGCCAGAACGTCAACGACCACTTGTCTGCCAAGGGCTGCAAAATGACCCGCATGGAAGGGCGGTCGCCGCATCCACCGGGAGCGCCGCCTTCATCCTGTCCGGGGAAACAAAACCCGGCGTACCGAAAGCCCCGGCGCTTTCATGGAAAATCTGCATGCTTCGGGTCGCTTTTTACGGCATCAGCTTGTGTCATAGACTTCAAGCACAAGTTCACCTACCGGAAACCTTTTCGGATGCCAGAGCCGCAGGCGTCCTAAATGTCTATTTGGTTTTTTGAGGTAACTGCATGGACCTTTCAATGAAGACTTCGATCGATCAAGCACTAATGCTACTTCCCGCCGCCCCGACGGATACCTGGCCGGAGGGCGCTCCATTTCTCGCCATGATGGCCGGAGGCACCATGACCCTGGAGGTGTTCGCGCCGGGCATCTCTAGCGCTGACGAGGATTTGCAAACCATGCACACGCAAGACGAACTGTACTTTGTGCAGAGCGGGCGCGGAGAGCTCGTCATCAAAGAGCAGCGTTTCAGGGCCGCCCAGGGCGATGCTTTTTTTGTGCCTGCCGGCATCAAACACCGGTTCGAAAATTTCAGCAAAGACTTTGTCACATGGGTCGTTCTTTACGGCCCGCAAGGAGGAGAGCGATATGCAGTGGATACAGGCGCAACGCGCCCAAAAAATGAATCCATCAGTGATTCGCGAGATTTTGAAGGTCACTGAGAAGCCGGGCATCCTCAGCTTTGCGGGCGGGCTGCCTTCGCCCCGAACGTTTCCGATTGAGGCCTTTGCCGCCGCATGCGCGACGGTGCTGCACACTGACGGCCGCGCCGCGCTGCAATATGCGGCCAGCGAAGGCTACGCGCCGCTGCGTGAGTGGGTGGCGGCTGATCTGGGCCGGCAAAGTGCGCTGGCCGGGCTGCCGTGGCACATCGACCCGGCGCAGGTGCTGATCACGACTGGCAGCCAGCAGGCACTGGACCTGATCGCCAAGATTCTGATCGACAAGGATTCGAAAGTGCTGGTGGAAACGCCAACCTACCTCGGCGCGCTACAGGCCTTCACGCCGATGGAGCCGGTCTTCGCCAGCGTGGCCAGCGATGCGGAAGGGATTGATGTCGATGACCTGTCGGCCAAGGCGGCAGGCGCCCGCTTTCTGTACGTGTTGCCCAACTTCCAGAATCCGACCGGCCACTCGATGAGCGAAGCGCGCCGCGCCGCCTTGAGTGCAGCGGCCGCGCGGCTGGGCGTGCCGATTGTTGAAGACAACCCCTACGGCGACCTGTGGTTTGACGCTCTGCCGCCGCCCACGCTGACGGCGCGCAACCCCGACGGCTGCATCTACATGGGCTCGTTCAGCAAAACCCTGGCACCCGGCCTGCGGCTTGGTTTTCTGGTGGCGCCGAAATCGATTTACTCCAAGCTGCTGCAAGCCAAGCAGGCGGCTGATTTGCACACGCCGAGCTTCAACCAGCGCATCGTGGCTGAAGTTTTGAAAGACGGCTTCATCGAGCGCCATGTGCCGACCATCCGCGCGCTGTACAAGTCACAGCGCGATGCGATGCTGGCGGCACTCAGCCGTGAAATGCCGGCGGATGTGACCTGGAACACACCCGACGGAGGCATGTTTTTGTGGGCGCGCCTGCCCGAAGGCATGAATGCCGTGGCGCTGCTGCCAAGGGCGGTCGAGAAAAACGTCGCCTTCGTGCCGGGCGCAGCGTTTTATGCCGATAACGCCGACCCGCGCTGCCTGCGTCTGTCCTTCGTGACCGCGAGCGTCGAGCAGATCAACATCGGCGTCGCCGCGCTGGCCGAGGCGATTCGGGAAAGCCGGCCGATTCTGGCAGGCAATGAACCCGCAACGGTGGAAGCTGCATAAATGTTGAAAATCTGGGGGCGCATGAGCTCCATCAACGTCAAAAAAGTGGTGTGGACGGCACAGGAACTCGGTCTGGACTTTCAGCGCACCGAAGCCGGCGGCCTGTTTGGCGTGGTGAAAACGCCCGAGTACATGCAGATGAATCCGAATTCGCTCGTGCCGGTGATCGAAGACGACGACTACGCGCTGTGGGAATCGAACGTCATCGTGCGCTACCTGTGCGCCAGGCATTCCTTTGGCCCGATGTACCCAGCCGACCTGCGCGAACGCTTTGACGCCGAACGCTGGATGGACTGGCAGCAGACCACGCTGAACCCGGTCAGCCGGCCCGGCTTCTGGCAGCTGGTCCGCACGCCGCCGGAGCAGCGCAATGCGGCCGTCATCGCCGAATCGAATGCGGCGGTCGAAGCGCTGATGTTCACGCTCGACATGCACCTGGCCCAGCGCTCGTTCATGGTCGGCGAACGCTTCACGATGGCCGACATTCCGCTGGCCTGCGAAGTGCACCGCTGGTTCGGGCTGCCGCAGCAGCGCCAGAGCCGCCCGCACGTCGAGCGCTGGTACGAAAGCCTGCGCGCCCGGCAAGCCAGCAAGGGCGTGCTGGATCTGGTGCTGAGCTGAAACCTTTTCGAAGCGACAAGAACCATGAAAAAAAGAGCCTTCAAGCAAGTCGACGTGTTCACCGACCAGCCCTACTTCGGCAACCCGCTGGCGGTGGTGCTGGACGGTGGCGGCCTGGACGATGCCGCCATGCAGCGTTTTGCAAGCTGGACGAATCTTTCGGAAACGACGTTCTTGCTGCCGCCGACCGATGCGTCCGCCGACTACCGGGTGCGCATCTTCACGCCCGACCGCGAACTCAATTTCGCCGGCCATCCAACGCTCGGCAGTGGCCACAGCTGGCTTGAAGCGGGCGGCCAGCCGCGCAGCGCTGAATTGATCGTGCAGGAATGCAAGGTCGGGCTGGTGAAGATTCGGCGGCAGCCCGGCGACGCCGGCAAACAGCGCCAGGCCTTTGCCGCCCCACCGTTGGCGCGGTCCGCCATCAGCCCGGCCTTGCTGGCGCAGATTGCCGCTGCGTTGGGTTTGACAACACAGCAGATCATCGCGGCGCAGGATCTCAACAACGGTCTGGTCTGGCACGGCCTGCTGCTCGACAGCCCCGAGACGGTGCTGCAAATCAGGCCCGACTACCAGGCGCTGGGAAAACTTGATGTGCATGTCGGCATAGCTGCGGTTTACCGCCCGGACGAAACGCCGCAACTGATCGCCCGCGCCAGCCGCGAGGCGATGGCGTTCAATGCTGGCGCGCCGCAGCAGCCCGCAGCGCCGGTGTTCAATCCCGATGTTGAAGTGCGCGGCTTTGTCGGCTCGACCCGGGGTTATGAAGACCCGGTCACGGGAAGCCTGAACGCCAGCCTGGCCCAATGGCTGATCGCCGACGGCCACGCCCCCGAGCGCTACCGGGCGTCACAAGGCATCTGCCTGGGCCGTGCGGGTCAGGTGCACCTGGAACGCGATGCGTCCGGCCAGATCTGGGTCGGCGGCGAAACGGTGACCTGCATCGACGGCAGCGTGACGCTCTAACCCTCAAACCTCATGACCACCGACCCGCCGCTGGCGTCGCACATCGACCATCTGGTCGTGGCGGCGGCCAGCCTGGCTGAAGGCGTTCAGTGGTGTGAAAAAACGCTCGGCATCACGCCCGGGCCAGGCGGCGAACACCCGCTGATGGGGACGCACAACCGGCTTTTGTCGATCGCTTCTCCGGCATTTCCGCTGGCTTATCTCGAAATCATTGCTATACATTCAGGAGCGCCTAGCGCACGTTCCATTTGGTTCAGGCGCTGGTTTGACCTGGATGATCCGGAATTGCAGGCGCACCTGGTCCAATCCAGGCCGCGACTGGTTCATTTCGTCGCCAGCACGGGCCGCGCTGAAGCGGGCGTGCGCGCACTGGCCCGCCTGGGCCTGGATCGCGGCGAGGTGTTGCCCGCGTCACGCCCCACGCCGCAGGGTCTGCTCAGTTGGAAGATCACCGTGCGGGAAGATGGCCAGCGGCTTTTTTATGGCACGCTTCCGACGCTGATCGAATGGGGCGCGGTGCATCCCGCGCAAGGCATGCCCGCTTCAAGCGTGGTGCTGCAATCGCTCGCGGTGCGGCACCCGCGCGCCGACACACTGCGCGCAGCCTACGAAGCTATTGGCCTGGCTGATGTCGAAGTCACGCCGGGCTCCCCCAACCTCACCGCCACGCTGCAAACTCCGCGCGGTGTGGTGACCCTTGAATCCGCGGGCATCTAGCATCTGGTGTGGTGGCGCTCGCTGTCCGGCACATAAAACTGCGTCTTTCTACCGACGGCGGCGTTGTAAATCCTCGCAATGGTGGAACTATGGCGAGGATTTACGTCTTGTCCTGAACAAAAATCCATCGGTTTTACTGGTGTCACCAAACATGCAACACCACACCAGATGCTGAGGAGCGATATTCTTGTCGTTTCTCAAGCGCCCAGAACAGTACCCAGCTAATTACCCTTGGGCCATCACATTGGAGAAATCCCCTATGCAAACTGTCCGGAAAGTCCTTGTGGTGCTATTTTTGGCCTTCATCGTTGTCTGTTCCTGGCTTGCGCCGATGGACTCACCCGCCATGAAACAGGTCGATTCTGGTTTGCAACGAGCCTTGGTGAGCTTCGCAACCGCCAGAGCGTTGAACGCGGTCATCTCGGTGGCCCAGGGAACAGAGGCCTCGATCCAGCCTCTCGGATTCGGGGTCACTCTGACGCCGGGACAGGTGCTCGACCCGGTCAATGATCTGGTCGAACAATTTTCCAATCTGATGCTTGCTGCGACGGTCGTCTTTGGCGTTCAGAAAGTATTGATTGCCATCGGCAGCTACTGGCCGCTGTCCCTGGCCCTGACGGTCGTGGCGCTCGGCTGGGCAGGGCTCTACTTCCGGCAGATTCGACCGCCGCCGCTGCTCTCCAGACTACTCGTGGTTTTTCTGATGCTTCGCTTCGCCATTCCAGTGGTAACCCTGGGGACCGACGTGGTCTGGAAAAAGTATCTGGCGGCCGATTACGCGGTGAGCCAAAGCTCAATCAGTTCTGCATCAGGGCACGCCGACAAGCTCAATCCGCCGATTCCCGACTCCGCAGAAAGTCAGGGACTGCTTGAAAAAATGAAAGGCTGGTTCTCGAAAAATGCAGATGTGAAAGTACATTTCCAGAACTTGAAAGACGCCACAGAGCAAGCAACTGAACACATCATCAAGCTCATCGTGATCTTCCTTCTTCAAACGCTGGTGATACCTCTGCTTCTTCTCTGGGTGTTGTACGGAGTTGTCAGGCGCGCAATTGAGCTGCCAGGGATAACGTCTGCGGTGCGCGCGCACCGCTGAGACGGATAAGCTGCGCAGGCCCCTCGACCCGCTCCCTCCGGCCTCGCCGGTCAAGGCAGTGAAGTTCGGAGCGGGGGGCCTGCCCGTGAAGTACCTACGACCGTCTGCAACCGCTGGCAGCCGGTATTGGAGGGTGGCGGCCGCACCTCCGCAGAACTGAACGCCGCCCGGCAAGAAGTGGGGTCTCCGGACGGTATGCCCGCCGTGACGCAAGCACGCCATCAGGCTGGCGCCCTCCATGCTATGACATTAATAGCTGCCAGCACATCTACCACGTTGGCTTCAAGCCTTTTTCCTCAATTGTCTGGCAAGCAGCCGGGCGCTCCAGAGGCTTCATTCATTAGGGTTTCCGAGCGTCATATTTTTTCAAAATGAAGCAGTTGATTTAGCCGTTTATTACCCGTTGCACCGGGTGCAGGCATAGAGTGAATGCCTGACTGACTCACAGGATTCACAAGGCGCGAATGTCGAAAATCATCCACAGCATGATCCGGGTTCAGGACCTGAACCACTCGCTGAAGTTCTACGCGGAGTGCTTCGGCCTGCATCCGGCGTACCGGCTGGACTTTCCTTCGTTCTCGCTGGTCTACCTGCGCAACGCAGAAAACGACGCGGAAATCGAGCTGACCTGGAACAAGGACCGCACCGAACCGTACACCCACGGCGACGGCTATGGCCACGTCGGCGTGTGCGTGCCTGACGTGGCCGCCGACCGGGCGCGGCTGCTGGCGCTGGGCTACAGCCCGCTGGACATCAAGGAATTCAAGGCCGACGATGGCTCGTTGATCGCCCGCTATTTTTTCATCCAGGACCCTGACGGCTACAAGGTGGAGGTGCTCGAACGCCACGGCCACTACCAATAAAGGAAGGGAACGCCGTCAACCACGAACGGCTGCAACCGGCCACGCGCGCCCGGGCGACCCGACTGCAAGAGACTGCTTTGCGCTATCACTTACCCACAAAAGAAGGAGACAAGCATGAAAGTCATACCGATCATCCCGCAAACCGCTGCCGTGGACGACAGCTGTGCGGAGGGCACCGGCGAGGTGCCGAAACTCGATCTGCCGCTGACGCGGCGCAGTCTGCTGCGCGGCAGCGGGGTGCTGCTGGGAACGCTGGCTGCCGGCAGTGTGCTGACCGCGCTGGCACCCTCGCGCGCCTGGGCCGTCGAGCTGAAAACGCTCAGCAGTACGGAGGGCACCACGCTGATGAAAATGGGCCGCACGCTCTACCCGCACGACAAGCTGCCGGATGCGGTGTATGCGCTGCTGGCCAAAGACCTGGACGCCGGCGCCACCGCTGACGCCAAAACGACGGCGCTGCTGCGCGACGGCATCGTCAGCCTCGACAAGGCCGCTGGCGGCAACTTCGCCAAGGCGCCCGCCGCCCGGCAGCTGGCGGCCGTGAAGTCGATGGAAGCCACGCCGTTTTTTGCCGCCGTGCGCGGCAAGTGCGTGACTTCGCTGTACGACAACGACATGGCCTTTGCAGCGTTGGGCTACCCCGGTTCGGCCTGGGAAAAAGGCGGCTACATCACACGCGGATTCCAGGACCTCAAATGGTTGCCCGAACCCTCCAAAGAAGCCAGCCCCGCGCCGTGGATGGGCTGACAGCGCCCGCCCACCGCACCCAGGTCAAACCTTTTTACCAGGACACACATCATGGCAAGCATTGACAGCAACGACGACAGTGTGGTCGTCATCATCGGCTCCGGCGCAGGCGGCGGCACGCTGGCCCACGAACTTTGCGCCAAGGGCGTGAAAGTGGTGGTGCTGGAAGCCGGCGCGATGCAGTCGCAGGCCACCTACATCAACGACGAATGGAAGTCGTTCGGCCAGCTGGCCTGGCTGGACAACCGCACCACCTCCGGCACCTGGCGCGTGGCCAAAGACTTCCCCAACCTGCCGGCCTGGATCTGCAAAACCGTGGGCGGCACCACCACGCACTGGGCCGGCGCGTCATTGCGCCTGCAAGACCACGAGTTTCGCGCCAAAACGCACTACGGCGAGCTCAAGGGCACCAGCCTGATGGACTGGCCCATCACGCTGAAAGAACTCGAGCCCTACTACGCCAAGGCCGAAAACAAGATGGGCGTGACGCGCACCAACGGCATCCCTGGCTTGCCTGGCAACAACAACTTCAAGGTCCTCAATGCCGGTGCCACCAAGCTCGGCTACAAGGAAGTGCACACCGGCAACATGGCGATCAACAGCGAACCGCGCGACGACCGTGGTCGCTGCATGCAGCTCGGCTTTTGCTTTCAGGGCTGCAAATCGGGCGCGAAATGGTCCACGCTGTATGTCGAAATTCCCAAAGCCGAAGCCACCGGCAACCTTGACCTGCGGCCCGAGTCGCATGTCTCGCGCATCGAACACAATGCCGCCGGCAAAGTCAGCGGCGTGGTTTATTTCGACAAGGCAGGCAAGGAGCAGCGCCAGAAAGCGCGCGTGGTCTGCGTCGCCGGCAATTCGATTGAAACACCGCGCCTGCTGCTGCTGTCGAGCTCGCCGCAGTTTCCCAACGGCCTGGCCAACTCGTCGGGCCAGGTGGGGCGCAACTACATGCGCCACCTGACAGGCACCGTGTACGCCGCCTTCAAGGAACCGGTGCACATGTACCGGGGCACCACCATGGCCGGCATCATCCGCGATGAGGCGGGTCACAACACCAAACGCGGTTTTGTCGGTGGCTACGAGATGGAAACGCTGGCCCTCGGCGTGCCCTTCATGGCCGCCTTTCTGAACCCGGGCGGCTGGGGCAGCGACTTCACCTGGTGGATGGACCGCTACACCAACCTGGCGGGCATGTGGATCGTCGGTGAAGACATGCCGCGCGAGACCAACCGCGTCACGCTCAACACGGCCGTCAAGGACAAGTGGGGCAACCCGGTGCCGAACGTGCATTTCGACGACCACGCCAACGACATCGCCATGCGCGGCCATGCCTTCACACAGGGCGAAAACGTTTACAAGGCGGCAGGCGCCGTTCGGACCTTCCGCACGCCGCCCTACCCGTCCACGCACAACCTGGGCACCTGCCGCATGAGTGCCAATGCACGCGACGGCGTGTGCAACAAGTGGGGGCAGACGCATGACATCAGCAATCTGTTCATTTCAGACGAGCCAGTTCACCACCGGCGGCGCCGAGAACCCGACGCTCACCATCGTGTCGCTGGCCATCCGTCAGGCCGACTACATTGCGAAGCAGATGACAGAAAAAGCCATTTGATACGAGGGCATGATGCGGGGCCATTCACCGCAGAGGCGCAAAGAGCAAAGTCAGAGGGCCGCAGAGGAAGATTGATAATTTTGAAAAATTGAAAAGCGGCGTCGCAGTTGCTGCCCTTATTTGTAACTGTCTCTGCGGCCCTCTGCGTTCTCTGCGCCTCTGCGGTGAAGGGTGTTTGTTTTAAGGTCTTCAGGAAAGGAAACCCACCATGTGTTCAGTCTATGTGCAAGCCGACCCGATCCAGCACGCTGCACCAAGAGCTGTGCGGTCTGCGCGAGGCCATCCCCAACTTCACGTCCTTCCTGCGCGTGTGCTGCCTGCGTTACCTGTCGCTGCCACGGCTGGATGACGATGACGATGCCAAGGCGCAGGCGCTGCTGCGAACCTCGCTGGTGGCCGACCCGACGACGAACCTGCGCCACTGACTTCACGCCACGCCACGCCCGAGGCCGTCGCCGTCGGGACATGGGCTGGCGGCCCGCCGCCTAAAATTGCGGGCATGGGAACTCTTTATCTTGTGCGCCATGGTCAGGCCTCGTTCGGCGCCGACGACTACGATGTGCTCAGCCCGCTGGGGCAGCAGCAAAGCCTGCGCCTGGGCGAGTATTTCAGGTTCAAGGGCCTGACGTTCGATGCCGCATTGACGGGCACGCTGAAGCGCCAGCTGCAGACCTATGCCGGCATCTGCAAGGGCATGGGGGTCGAGCCTGCTGCCAGCCCGTGGCCGGGCCTCAATGAATACGACAGCCATGCGGTCATTGAAGCAATTCACCCGCACCCCCTTGAAAAGCCGACCTCGCCCGAGATGTACCGTGAGCATTTCCGCCTGCTCAAGCAGGGACTGGCCCAGTGGATGGCGGGTGTGGTGAGCCCCCGGGGCATGCCAAGCTACACGGATTTCGTGGCCGGCGTGACCGGCGCGCTTGATCATGTGCGGAAAACCTGTGAGGGCAATGTGCTGCTTGTGTCGAGCGGCGGGCCCATCGCCACGGCCGTGGGCCATGTGCTGGCCACCAGCCCCGAAACCACCATTGAGCTGAACCTGCGCATCCGGAACTGCTCCGTCACCGAATTCGCCTTCACGCCCAAACGCCACATGCTGGTCACTTACAACACCCTGCCCCACCTCGAT
>NCGI01000155.1 GCA_002256925.1 Polaromonas sp. 28-63-22 | reverse complement strand
TCTTCATCTCAAGCATCGCTCAGGGCGTCCATGTGGCGGGCGGCCAAGCGCCGGTTGACGCTGTAGGCGAAGGTCGATGATCTGGGTGGCAAAAAGACGTACCGGGACGGCCTTACACGACGCGCGTGATGACTACGCCCGCCGACACGACGACGATTTCGCCCTCGGCAAAGGGCTTCCAGTCAGCGCTGCTGAGCGGCACGCTGGCGATCAGGGTTACGGCCTGAAGCTCGGGCAGCACAACAACACCCTGGGCCATCAGGGGCGACGCGGCCGGGCTGCAGTGCTGCGACAACCAGTACAAACCGGGCGGCTCGATACGACCGGTCGCCGGGTGAATGCGTCGGTGGCCGTGGGCATAGAGGAACTCTCCATCCGAATAGAGAAAATTGGCCGGCCCCAAGGGCCGTAGCACGGCGGCGAATTGGGTGACTACGGCGTGTTCGGAGTCGGTGTCGCCGACCGGGCGGTAGCGGTCGAACGCCAGCGTGGGCGACGCGGCAATCCCCGGAAGATGCCCGTTGTGGGCGAAGGTGTGCATGCGCCCGGCCAGCTCGCGCACAAAGGGCTGCGTGTTGGCCAGCGAGACGACGCCGAGCGTGGCACGCCGGATGTGGGATATCGCCAGCGTGGTGGCGGGCCCTTGTTGCGTCAGCAACCGTACCAGAGGGCTTTCGCTCGCGGCAACGGGTTCGCGAAACAGCGCCACGTCATGGCCCTGGTAAAAAGCGGCGCCCCAGCCATCGCGGTTGCTGCAGCTGATGCCGCTGTGGCTTGCCAGTGCCTCCAGCGAGAAGGTCAGGTGCGCTGCCTGTAGCGTGGACATGGCCAGGAGCTCACACATGGCAACACCTGCGCGGCGGCTGTTCGGACGTGCAGCTTGCCGCACGGACCGGCCCCGGCGTCGGCCTGTGGTTCATGGACGAGTCCTTACAGCGCATCGGACGGGGTACGGGAAGCCGCCCGGGCGGATGACGGGCCGGATTGGCCGGGAATGACCGACCACCAGCGGGGCCTGGCCAGCAAAAACAGCAGCATTAACGCCAGGGGCGCTGCCAGCCAGGCGAAGCTGAGCTGTTCCACCGCGCCGAAGAGCCAGCCACCGGCCGACGAACCCAGCGTCTGCCCGATGCCAGCCGCCGCCGCCAGCCCGCCCATGGCAACGCCGAGTTTTTGTGGCGACACGCTGGCACCCAGGTAGGCAATGACCGGCAGGATCAGGCCCGTGCCGGCGGCCGTCAGACTGATGCCGACGTACATCCATGCGTCAGAGCTGTGCTGCGTCAGCACGGCCAGCCCGAGCATCGCCAGTACCAGGCCCGCACCCATCAGTTTGCGTGCCGGGGCTTTCTCGAGCAGGGACGTGAAAAAAAGCAGTGCATTGATACCCAGCATCACCAGGCTGCATTCGGCGAACATGAGTGAAACCTCGCGCGGCGAAACGCCCGGATGTTGCTGGCCCTGCAGCAGGATGCCCAATTCAAATCCTGCCAGCACAAACATCACCACGACGTTGAGCCCATACAACGCGGTCATGCGGCCTTCGCCCTCGGGAAGTCGCTTCGTTTGCGCGGCTGGACGGGGCGCGCGCGACCTGGGCAGTGTGGCGGCGAGCCCCAGCATGATGACCGCGCCGAGCAGCGCCGACAGAACGATCACGGACCGGGTCGTCAGCGCGGCAGAGGTCGGTTCATCGCCCGCCCCGGGGCTGATCCAGCTGGCCACGGCGCTCAGCCCGGGACCAAAAAGAAACCCGAGCAGCGACACGGCACTCAACCAGGCGAAGCGTCGCGCGCGCTGATGCTCGGGCGTGCGTTCGGCTACCAGCGCCGAGACCACGGGGATGACTGCCGCCACGAAGAATCCCGTCGCAAAGCGCAGCGCGTAGAGCGCCCACACCTCGGCTACGGCAGGGACCAGAAGGGCCAGCAGACTGGCCGCGTAGCCGACCAGTCCGATGATGAGGATGCGACCCCGCCCCACGCGGTCCGACACGGCGCCCCACAGCGGCGCACCGACCAGCACGCCCGCCGCATACGCGCCGCTCAGAAAGCCGACATGCCGCGCCACCTCGGCGGCACTTGCGTCCGGCATCAACGTCTTCAGCCAGCTGGGCAGCAGGGGCATGAGCGCCCCATAGCCGGCCGAGACGATGAAGACAGCCGCCGCCAGCCACGCGAGTTGCGCAGTCCTGAGGCCGTCGGCTACTGCCGCCGAAGGGGGACGGACCTTGTCGGATGGCTGGATCACGCCGCAGTGCCCGGCGCGGCCCAGCGGCGGGTCAGAAAGTTATGGATGGGCACGAACACCAGTCCAGCGTAAGCTCCGTACAGGAAGCTTTCAAGCAAGCCGAGGCAAAAGCCCCAGAAGGTGAGCCACTTGAAAGCCGGCAGCACCATCTCCAGGAACGGTGCCATGTGAAGACTCGGCGGAGCGATCAGGCCATAGAGGACGCACAACACGAAGCTGGTGGCGGTAAAAAGGCCCAGTGACCAGCTAACGACTTTGATGTTCAACATTTTTTTGCTCCTTTGAGGTTTGCAGGTACCGGCGAAGTTTCCTTTTTCAACGACGCACGAATCAGGTGTAGTCAGTGCCGGTGGCCGCCGGAGCTTGAGTCATTGGCGCGGGTGGTACCGTCATCATTGGCTTTGTCGTTCGCTCGGGGTGGACGGTCACCCCCGCCATGTCCCCCATGTCCCCCATGCCCACCGTGACCGAACATATGCATCGCAATGAAAGCGATGAAGGTCAGGATCCAGAACCAGTTTTGTGTGAACCATGCCATGGCGTTTCTCCTTTAAGGGTATCGAATTTCGGTCTCATCTCCACAGCGTCATGCGTCGCGGAAGGCGTCGTCACGGAGCGATGCTGATGCCATTGGGACCTTTGCCAACGCGCACCGTAGCAATTACCTTTCGAGTACCGATGTCAATCACCGAAACAGTGCTTGCATAGGTGTTGGTCACGTAGGCGCGGCGGCCATCAGGGGCAATGACCACGCCATGCGCTCCGGCCCCGGTCTTGATCGTCGCGGCGACCTTCAGGCCTGCTACGTCGATGAAGCTCACCGTGTTGCCAGGTTTCTCGGGTGAGCCCTGGTTGGCGACCAGGACCAACTTGCTGTCTGGCGTGGCATAAAGCTGGATCGGTACGGTTCCCACGGCTACCTTACCGATCACCTTGCGGCTCGCCGGATCAATCACGGCGACCTGATTTTCCCCGGACAGCGACACGAGCATGAAGCGACCGTCGGGTGTGAAGCCCACCTGCGCCGGGCCTTTGCCTACCGCTATTTTGGCGATCTCCTTGCGGCTTCCCGTGTCGATCACCGACACGGTTTCACCCTTCAGGTTGGCAACCCACACCTGCAGACCATCGGGACTGATGCGAAGCCCATGGGGAAACGTTCCCACCGGAATGGTTGCGACGACCTGGTGCGCCGTGGTATCCACCACGCTGACCGTGTTGTCGCCACCATTGGTAACGTAGGCCGTGCGGCCATCGCCCGACACAACCACATGCGCGGGATGCATACCGACTGGAACCTTGGCCACCACTTTGGCCGTGGCGGTGTCGATGGCCCACACGGCGCCGGGAGCCGTGCTGTCCATCTTTCCCGACTTTGCCATCTTCGCTTCGGCCGCTTCTTCGTTCTTCCGGCCGGGTTCTCCGTTGTTGGTGACCCAGACCAGCTTGCCGTCCGGGGTGACCTGCACGTTGTGCGGCTCCTCGCCGACCGCGACGCGACCAATCGTCTTGAAGCTGGTTGTGTCGATGATGCTGACCGTGTTCGATTCTTCGTCGGCAACATAAACCTTCTTCCCCGCAGCATGCGCCGATCCGGTCGCCGCCAGCAGGCCCAGGTGGGCAACAACGAGCAGCCATTTGATTCGATGGGTAAACATAAGAAGTAATTCCTGGAAAACTGAAGTCAGGACGAGCCAAGGCGCGTCATCGAAGAATCCGGACTTGGCGTCACGCAGCGTGCCCGGTACCTGACCCTTGGGCCTTGAGGTTTTCGTGCAGATCAACACGCGTTGGCTGGCTTGCTTCCAGAATCACTCTGGATCGCTCCATCTCATCGGCAGACCCATGGGCCACGACGAGAAACTGGTCGGTCTTGACGGCCTGTTCGTACGCGATCACGCTGTCTTTCGGAATGCCGATGCTGAAGAGCGCGGCGCCAAGCGCGCTCAGTCCGCCAAACACGATCGCCCCCTCGACGGCGGCAACGACCATCGCGGCCAGATGGCCAAGCACCATGACCGGCCCCACCACAGGGATGGTCAGGAAGATGCCACCGAAAAACAGACCCCAGATACCGCCCCAAAAGGCGCCATTCTTGCCCCAGAACTTGATCCGGTCACCGGAGTTGTAGAAGCCCACCACTTTCTCCTCGGAGTGGAAGCCCTTGCCGACGATGCTGAAGTGCGTCATGTCAAAGCCGCCACTGGCGAGTTTTCGGACGGCTTCTTCAGCGTCCTGGTGGCGTGCGAAGACAGCGACCACGGCGTTTTCCTGGGTTGTTGCGGGTTTCATGATGTGTTTCCTTGTTACGAAAGTAGGTTGAGTGGTTAATCGGAGCGTTTCGTTGCGGGGTGCAAGGGTGCAGCGTCATGACGGCAGTGTTTCCTGCCTCACAGCACCACCGGTTTGTCCGGCAGTTCGTTTCCATGGTCGTCGCCGGCTGGAAAATGCAGTGCCAGGTGCTCCGAGACCGCCTGCACGCCGCGCACCACCCCGCCCTCGAAGTCGGATTGTTTGAAAGCGGCTTCCATCTGGCGGCACAGTGCGCCCCATTCGCTGGTCTCGACGCGCCCATGGATGCCGCGATCGGCAACGATTTCCACGGCGCGGTCTGCCAGCAGCAGGTAGATCAGCACGCCGGTGTTGTGCCGGGTGTCCCACACGCGCAGCTGCGAAAACAGATCGAGGGCGCGGTCTCTGGGCGACTGCCCCTTGAACAGTGGCGAGCCGTCCAGGGCGCCCTCGACAACAAACCGGATCTCTCCGGCATGGGCCCGCTCGCTGGCCTGGATGGCTGACTCGATCCGGTCGAGTGTGGCGCGCGGGAAAGCTCGCCGTACCTGGCCGCTGGTGACGAACAGGTGCTTGATGATGCGTGGAATGTTCATGGCTACCACCTGCCCGATGCGCCGCCGCCGCCGAAGCCACCACCACCACCCCTGAAGCCGCCGCCCCCGCCATGACCGCCCCGGCCACCACCGTAGAAGCCGCCCAGGCCGTGTCCACCCATGCCACCACCCACGAGCGTGATGAACAGTGCGAACACGCCGGCGATAGCGGCCATCGACACGGCGCCGACCACGAACCACGCAATCACTGCGACCACGCCGCCTGTTACCAGCGAGCCGGGGACCTTGCCCAGCAAAGAGCGCAACACACCACCCACGGCCAGGGCAAGAATAAAGACCAGCGGGACGTAGCGCTGAATGTCACCCCCGCTTCCCGCAGTGTTACGAGAAGGGACTGGCAGGGGCTCGCCGTCAATGACGCGAATGATCTGTCCGACCCCGGCGGTGATGCCGCCGTAGAAGTCCTGCTGCTTGAACCGCGGCACGATAGTCTCGTTGATGATGCGGTTGCTGGTGCCATCGGTCAACGCGCCCTCCAGCCCGTAGCCCACCTCGATGCGTAGCGTGCGGTCGTTTTTAGCTACGACCAGGATGGCTCCGTCATCCACTTTTTTTCGACCGAGCTTCCATTGCTCGGCGACCCGCAGGGCATATTGCTCGATGGCTTCGGGCGCCGAGGTCGGCACGATCAGCACGGCCAGCTGGCTACCCTTGCTGGCCTCAAAAGCGGCCAGGGTTTGCTCCAGTGCGGCCTTTTGT
>NCGI01000154.1 GCA_002256925.1 Polaromonas sp. 28-63-22 | reverse complement strand
GTGTCAGGCATTGGCAAGGTCGCCGCCGCCACGACCACCGCCGCGCTGATCGAGCGTTTCGGCGTGCAGCGCATCGTGTTCACCGGCGTGGCCGGCGGCCTGGCCGAAGGCGTGCAGGTCGGCGACGTGGTGGTGGCCAGCGCCTTTGTGCAGCACGACCTGGATGTGTCGCCGATCTTTCCGCGCTACCAGGTGCCGCACCACGGCAAAAGCCGGTTTGCCAGCGACGACGCGCTGACGGCGCTGCTGCTGCAGGCCAGCCGCGACATGCTGGCGCAAGCCAGCGAGGCCAGACCTTTCCCGCGCGCCCGGGTTCACCAGGGCCTGGTCGTCAGCGGCGACCGCTTCGTCTCCGGCGCCGAAGAATCCGCCACCCTGCGCGCGACCCTCGAAGCCGCCGGCCATGCCGCACTGGCCGTCGAGATGGAAGGCGCTGCCGTCGCGCAGGTGTGCCACGACTACCACGTGCCCTTCGCCTCGGTCCGCACGATTTCAGACCGCGCCGACGACAGCGCCCATGTCGATTTCACCCGGTTTGTCGAGGCTGTGGCGAGTCGGTACGCGCGGAATATTGTGGAGCGGTTTCTTGGCTTGCTATGAATTGCATAGCTAGTCGCGCAGGTTCTACATGGGCTAGAAGCCGAAAACACTCATAGAACCGGGTGTACCGCTGGTTTTGGGGGTCAGATCGCAATTTCGCTGCGCAGCACCCGCAGGGCTCGCCGACGGCGTGGCGAATTTGGGCTCTGACCTCCAAAACGCCCGATCCCGAATCCCGATTCCCGTTCCCGTCCCCCGCCCCGTTCGGGCCTGTCGAAGCCTTACAGCGAATCCGCGACCAGGTTTCTTTAATGAGTCCGGTGCCGCTCAATCGCCGCGGCGGACGACTCACTTGTCTTTTGCTTCGCCAAAAGAAAGTAAGCCAAGAAAAGGCGACCCTGGTGCCTGCGTCCCTCCGCTTCGCTACAGGCAACCTGCGGTGCTCGATCCAGCCGGGGTCCCGCTCGAACTCGCTTCGCTCAGACAATCGCGGGCCCTGATCCGTCTGGCACTGCGCTCCTCGGCGTAGACACAAGGGTTTTGAAGCCCGGAATCGGAAGTCGCAGTCAGGCTAGTTGATAGCTTTTTAATACTTTGTACCGTTGGAGTTGGGGCGCATGGGGGCGCTACTGGTCACATGGACGATAGTCATTTGGATCAAAGTGCCCGCTCTTCAGGCGCGCCTCTCGGGATTTATCCGCCTGCACCCCCAGGTCAATGAAGTACAGCAGCGACATTGCTCCGCCTGGCCCGCCACCGACATGAAGGTCCAGATCGAAGATCGTGGTTGAATCAAAGTAGTGCCGCGTTAAGACGTTTAGAACCTCAGATAGGCCGTCCAACGCTTCCTTGACCTTGAGGCGCGACGCTGGTTCGAGCGGTTTGGCGCCCCTCTTCAGCGCAAGGTCGAGATCTCGGTGGGCGAGATGACGATTTCTCCAGTCCCGGCAGAACTCCGATGCAAGCAGCGCGCCGCTGACCGAAGCTGAGACCTTCGCCTTGAGTTCCGGATCGCTCACGGCGTCCTCAAGCGCGCGTACAGACAGATTTGGCTTTCCCATTGACTTGGGCGGATCAGTCAATCTGGCGATGTGGAGGATGACTCCTTCCCAAAGGAAATCTTGCACGATGCGCGTGAATGCCGGCGCGGCTTCGTTCAGGAGGGCTACGCGCGACTCCTTGGTTCCAAACAGAGCAACGTACTCCGCCCATGTTCGATAAAGCCGCGCGAGTTCTTGCCACAGCTGCGAGTAGATAGAGCCCGCATGCTCACCCATGGCTGCAATGTTCCTGAGCCGAGATTCGTCTGCCGTCATTTCCTGAGCCAACATTCTTGCGCCCTAAGGCCAAAGCTCAGCCGCGTTCTTGCTGGAGCGAAGCGGAGGCAAGAATGTCGGCTGGAGCGCCTTGTTGGGTGGCGCTGACATTGACTGTGATGTCTTTGACCCTTGGATCATTGAGCAAGCTCCGACGAAAGTGAAACACCTGGCCATTGCGGTTTGCGGCAACAAAGTGCCACGGTTGGATAGGTCAAACTGGTCATCAACTCACCTGAAAAGGGAAATCACGGCCATCGTAACTGTTGGAATTGATCTCGCCAATACCGTCATCGCAGGGCTTGGTCAGGATATCGACGTAAGGTTGTTGAAGCTCGAATGGCCGGATGCCGTCATTCCGGGAATCAGCCCACAGTGACGTACAAGCGATCATTTTTCAAGTGTTTTAGGTCCACAGCCCAATATCTACCTGCGCAAGCAGCTATAAAAAACGTAGCGCCTGTGAGCCCGCCCAGCGGGCTCACGGTTCCCGCGTTCCACCCCCACCCCCTTCTGTCTGCGCCGAGGAGCGCAGGGCCAGCCGGATCAGGGCCCGCGATTGTCTGAGCCGAGAGAGTGCTAGCGGGACCCCGGCTGGACCGAGCACCGCAGGAGGTTATTGGGGTCAGACGCCAATTTAGCTGCGTTGCAAGGCAACGCACCCTTCGGGCAAGCCATAGGCTCCGCTAATTTGGACTCTGACCCCAAAAACCTCAGCAGACAGTCGGGTCGCCTTTTTTTGGCTTACCTTATTTTGGCGAAGCAAAAAAAGGTCAGTCGCCCGCCGCGGCGACAGAGCGGCACCGGGACTTGGCAAAAATCCGGGGCTTGATTCGAGCAGAGGGCTTCGATACCTCAGCCCGAACGGGGTCGGGGTCGGGTCGGGGCTGGGAACGGGATTCGAGCTGGGATTCGGGCTCGGATACGGGCGTTTTCGGGGTCAGAGCACAAATTCCCCGAGCCTGCGGCCCGCCCTTCGGGTGCTGCGCTTCGCTTCGCAGCGAAATTGTGATCTGACCCCCAAAACCCGGGGACGTCGACAAATTCCGCCCGAACGGATGAAAGAAGACCTCAATCCTCCTCCCCACCCCTCAAAACCCGCCCGATCACATCCCCGCCAAACCCCCGCGCCGCCAAAAACCGCATCTGCTTCGCCCGCCCCGCCGCATCTGCCGCTGGCCCATCGAATTTCTTGCGCCACAACTCGCGCGCCCGATCAAGTTCGGTGGCTTTCAAACCGGCCATGGCGGCGAGCACGGCTTCCTTGCCCAGGCCCTTGGCGAGCAGTTCCTGCTTGATGCGTGCAGAACCCATCCTGGCCTGCCGGCGATTGACCACCGACTCGACCACGCGGGCTTCGCTAATAAAGTCTTTGGCCTGCAGGTCATCGAGCACCTGCGCGAGCTGGCCGGGTGTTTCTTCGTGCGGGGCCAGCTTGCGTTCGAGTTCGGTGCGCGAATGCTCACGCTGGGCCAGCAACCGCAGTGCGCGGCCTTTCAGCGACACACCGAGACCGGCAGCGCGTGCGGGTTTTGGCGCGTCGGCCGGGGCGGCGTTCGCGGTGCGCCGGCGTGTGAACGCAGCTGTTTCTGGCCGCTCGGGCGGGTCGGTGTCGTCGCGCATGATTCAAACTTGCCTGCCGCCGTGCCTTGAAACACCGCGCCAGTCGCTATTGTTTTAATAGCTGCTGGCGCATGTATTCATTGGGCTAACGGCACTTTTTGCTTGAGAATTTAGCTCAGGCAGCCGCTTTGGCGGGCTTTTCGGCCTTGCCGGCCTTGTCAGCTTTCTCGGCCTTCTCGGCTTTGGCGCTGATGACTTCGCTGGCCTCGGCCTGCACCAGTGGAATACCCAGCGATTCGCGCACCTTGTTTTCGATCTCGATCGCGAGGTCGGGGTTTTCTTTCAGGAATTCACGCGAGTTGTCGCGGCCCTGGCCGATTTTTTCGCCGTTGAAGGCGTACCAGGCACCGGCTTTTTCAACGATGTGGCCGGCCACGCCCAAATCGAGCACCTCACCAAGCCGGCTGATACCCTCGCCATACAAAATGTCGAACTCGGCCGTCTTGAACGGTGAAGCGACCTTGTTTTTCACCACCTTCACCCGCGTTTCGTTGCCGATGATTTCCTCGCCCTTCTTGATCGAGCCGATGCGGCGAATGTCAAGCCGCACCGAGGCGTAGAACTTCAGCGCGTTGCCGCCGGTGGTGGTCTCGGGGCTGCCGAACATCACGCCGATCTTCATGCGGATCTGGTTGATGAAGATCACCATGCAGTTGGCCTTCTTGATGGTGGCCGTGAGTTTCCTCAGCGCCTGGCTCATCAGCCGCGCCTGCAGGCCAGGCAGGGAATCGCCCATTTCGCCTTCGAGTTCGGCCTTGGGTGTGAGCGCCGCGACCGAGTCAATCACGATCAGATCGACCGCGCCGGAACGGGTCAGCGAATCGACGATCTCCAGCGCCTGCTCGCCGGTGTCGGGCTGGCTGATCAGCAGCTCCTGCAGATTGACGCCGAGCTTTTGCGCGTACTGGATGTCGAGCGCGTGTTCGGCATCGACAAAGGCGCAGGTGCCGCCGAGTTTTTGCATTTCGGCGATGACCTGCAGCGTCAGCGTGGTTTTGCCCGAGGACTCGGGGCCGTAGATTTCAACCACCCGGCCGCGCGGCAGGCCGCCGACGCCGAGGGCAATGTCGAGGCCCAGCGAGCCGGTGGAGACGACCTGGATGTCTTCGATCACCTCGCCGTCGCCGAGCTTCATGATGGTGCCTTTGCCGAACTGCTTTTCGATTTGCGCCAGCGCAGCGGCCAGGGCTTTGGCTTTTTCGCTGTTCAGGGCGGCGCTGGGGGCTTGGGTGGGTTTGTTCGGCAGGTCCATGAAAACTCCTTGAAAATCAATGATGTAAAGCTTTTTGCCAGTCAATCAGCAACTGGTTTTAACGACAGTGCTGAGTGCATAGCCAGTACTTTATCGGTGAGGTTGAAGTAAGTAAACCCTATTTTTAGTCAGTTTGCCTGATTAATTACGGTACGATGACTCGATGCCAACTCCTGCCAGTCAAGCCGACAACACCGACCCCGGCTGGCGCCTGACGCACCTCGGCCGGCAGCTCGGTCATGCGCTGCGCCGCTTCGACGAACGCGTGCTGCAACTGATGGCCGGCGACGTGCAGGTGCCGCTGGCGCTGTCGAACCTGGCGGCGCGTGACCAGGTCGGTGCGGCGCATATTCACATCACGCGGCATTTGTCCGTCAGCGGTTCGCGCCTGACCGACCTGGCCGCGCGTGCCGGCATGACGAAGCAGGCCATGGGCGATCTGGTCAATCAATGCGAGGCCTGGGGGCTGGTGACACGCGAAGCCGACCCGTATGACAAACGTGCGCGGCGGGTTGTGTTTACCGCGTCGGGCCTGCTGTGGCTGGAGGCTAAGATGTGGCCACCGTGGTGGCGCTGGGGCTGGAGGCTTATGCAGCGGCTTGAAGGCGGGGTCGCGGGCATTTACCGCAGAGGCGCAGAGAACGCAGAGGCTCGCAGAGGAATACCTTTCAAGTTTTCTTTCTCTGCGGCCCTCTGCGTTCTCTGCGCCTCTGCGGTGAAAAATGCTGCGGCCGGCTTCCCTCCCCATAAAGCCTAAAATTTCGAAGACACAACAAGCGGCGCGAAGAGTTCCCTGATTTACGCCCACCGGAGACACCCCATGCGAATTTTGATTGCTGAAGACGACCAGGTGCTGGCCGATGGCCTGCTGCGCACGCTGCGTGCCTCGGGCGCGGCGGCGGACCATGTGGCCAGCGGCACCGAGGCCGACGCGGCGCTGCTGACCAACACGCAGTTCGATTTGCTGATTCTCGACCTGGGCCTGCCGCGCATGCATGGGCTGGAGGTGCTCAAGCGCCTGCGCGCGCGTGGCTCGTCGCTGCCGGTGCTGATTTTGACGGCCGCCGACAGCGTGGAAGAGCGCGTCAAGGGCCTGGACTACGGCGCCGACGATTACATGGCCAAACCGTTTTCGCTGCAGGAGCTGGAGGCGCGGGTGCGCGCGCTGATCCGGCGCGGCATGGGCGGCGCCAGCAGCACCATCAAGCACGGCCCGCTGGTGTACGACCAGGCCGGCCGCGTCGCCACCATCGACGGGCAGATGCTCGAACTCTCGGCGCGCGAACTCGGGCTGCTCGAAGTGCTGCTGCAGCGCGTCGGCCGCCTCGTCAGCAAAGACCAGCTGGTCGAGCGCCTGTGCGAGTGGGGCGAAGAGGTCAGCAACAACGCGATCGAGGTGTACATCCACCGGCTGCGCAAGAAGATCGAAAAGGGACCGGTGCGGATTGCGACAGTGCGGGGACTGGGCTATTGCCTGGAAAAAATCCCCGGATAGAAGATGAAATCGCCGTCATTCACCGCAGAGGCGCAGAGAACGCAGAGGGCCGCAGAGAAAGAAAATTTAAAAAGTATTCCTCTGCGAGTCTCTGCGTTCTCTGCGCCTCTGCGGTAAAAGCCGCCGCTCCCGAACCCGCTCCCCCATGGCCATCAGAATTTTTCAGCGCGAACGCCGCAGCCTGTTCGGGGAGATCCTGGACTGGATGCTCACGCCGCTGCTGCTGCTGTGGCCGATCAGCCTAGCGCTGACCTGGCTGGTGGCGCAGAACATTGCGGGCAAGCCGTTTGACCGGGCGCTTGAATACAACGTGCAGGCGCTGGCGCAACTCGTTGCCGTGAAGAACAACCAGGTGCAGTTCAACCTGACCGCACCGGCGCGCGAAATCCTGCGTGCCGACGATACCGACCTGGTGTATTACCAGGTCACCGGCACGCAGGGCGAACTCCTCAGCGGCGAGTACGACCTGCCGGCGCCACTCGACGACGACAAGGCCGGCGAGGGCGAGGTGCGCTTGCGCGAAGACGTGATTCAGGGGCAGGGTGTGCGCGTGGCCTACACCTGGCTGAAGGTCGATGTGAAGGGCCCGCGCATTCCGGTGGCCACGGGCAAAGCCGGCGGCGACCAGTTTGTGCTGGTGCAGGTGGCCGAAACGCTGGAAAAGCGCAAGACGCTGGCGACCGAAATCGTCAAGGGCGTGATGGTGCCGCAGTTCGTGATCCTGCCGCTGGCGGTGCTGCTGGTGTGGCTGGCGCTGGTGCGCGGCATCAAGCCGCTGGCGCAGCTGGAAAAGCGCATTCGCGCCCGCAAATCCGACGACATGAGCCCGCTCGACGACGCCGCCGTGCCCGAAGAAGTGGCGCCGCTGGTGCTGTCGATCAACGACCTGCTGAGCCGGCTCACGGTTTCGCTGACGACGCAGAAACGGTTTCTGGCCGATGCCGCGCACCAGCTCAAGACACCGCTGGCCGGCTTGCGCATGCAGGCCGATCTGGCGCAGCGCGAAACCGATGCGGACGAG
>NCGI01000153.1 GCA_002256925.1 Polaromonas sp. 28-63-22 | reverse complement strand
CGCTGGGTACCGTCAAGAACACCGTGTCCTCGATCATGCTGTCGCTCGACGTGCATTCGCGGTCACATCTGATCAGCGTGTTTTGATGAAGGCCGGTTTTATGGCCCCCGCGCCGGGCGCCTCGCCAGCCCCGCACGACGACGCGCTGGACCGGCGCATTCTGCGCGAGCAGGCGGATTCTCTGCTCAGCACCAGCATGGCGGCCTCGGTGGGGGCTTTCATCACTGCGCTGGGTTTCTGGGGCATCTTTTACTACCAGACGCGGCAACCGGCCGTGCTGGTCTGGGCCGCGCTGCTGCATGTCACGCAGGCGGTGCGCTTTGAGGGCAACCGGCGCTACCTCAAGACACCGAAGGCCCAGCGCGACCCGGAACGTGCGGCGCGCTGGTATTGCAAGGCGCTGACCTTCAATGCCCTGGCCTGGGGTGCGGCGCCGTGGTTTTTCTTCCCCACCAACAACCTGCCGCTGATGTCGCTGATGATGCTGATCCTGCTGGGCATGAGTTCGGGCGGCGTGGCGTCGCTGGCACCGTACCGGCCGGCGCTGTTTCGCTTCATCGTGCCGGTGCTGGCCGGGCTGGCGGCGGCGCTGCTGTGGCAGCGCGACGCAATACACATTTTTCTGGCGGTGTGCACGCTGGCCTATCTGTACGTCAACCTGAAGTTTGGTCTGCAGCAAAACCGCTTGCTGACCGAAGCGCTGCGTGCGCGCTACGAGAAGGAAGACCTGGCGCAGCGCCTGGCCGAGCAGGTGCGCATGGTCGAGCGCGCCAGCCTTGAAAAAACGCGCTTTTTCGCCTCGGCCAGCCACGACCTGCGCCAGCCGCTGCATTCGCTGGGTTTATTCGGATCGGCCATTGCGGCGCGGCTGGCCGGCACGCCCGACGAGCCGCTGGCGCGCAACATGATGCACTGCGTGGACGCGCTGGAAGCGTCGTTTTCGTCGATGCTCGATGTCTCCAAACTCGACGCCGGCGTGGTGGACGTCAAGCCCGAACCGGTGGCGCTGGCCGGAGTGTTCAAACGGCTTCAGGCCAGCCTGGGCCGGCAGGCCGAAGCGCAGGGGCTGGCGCTGCGCTTCAAGCCTGGTTCGAAATGGGTACTGGCCGATGCGGCCCTGCTGGAGCGCATGCTGGGCAACCTGGTGCACAACGCGCTGAAGTTCACGCAGCAGGGCGGGGTGGCGGTGGTGGCGCGCACGCGCGGCGCGCAGGTGAGCGTGGAAGTCTGGGACAGCGGGCGCGGCATTGAGGCGCGTGAAGTGCCGCGCATTTTTGACGAGTTCTACCAGGTCGGCAACCTGGAGCGCGACCGCTCCAAGGGACTGGGCATGGGCCTGGCCATCGTGCGGCGCATTGCCGGCCTGCTGAATGTGCCGGTGCAGGTGCAGTCGCGCCCGGCACGCGGCACGGTGTTCAAGCTGCTCTTGCCGCGTGCGGACTTGCAGGCCAGCGCGCCGCCGCCGCAGGCCGGTATGAGCCGCGCGCGTGCGCCGTGGGCGATGGGCAGCCTGCGCGTGCTGGTGGTGGACGACGAGGAAACCGTGCGCACCAGCACCGCCGCCGCCCTGCGCCTGTACGGGCTGCAGGTGGACGTGGCGGACGGCCTGCAGCAGGCGCGCGACATCGCGGCACGGCTGGGCGATGGGCTGGCGGCGCTGATCACCGATTTCCGGCTGCGCAACGAAGAAGACGGCATTGAGGTGGCGACCCAGTTGCGGGCGCTGCTGGGCCGCGATGTGCCGGTGCTGCTGGTCACGGGCGACACGGCACCCGAACGTGTGCGCCAGGCCCGGCAAAGCGGCCTGCGCGTGCTTTACAAGCCGGTCAGGGTGCAAGACCTGGTCGATGCGCTGGGGGAGCAGGTCGCGGCGGGGAAGATCACAGGGAAGATCACGGGGAAGGGAGCGGAGGAGGAGGTAGCGGGCCTGACGCCAGTGGCCGGTGAGGAGGGGGCCGGCGTCAGGTCGCTATAATTTTGATAGCTGCTGGCGCAGGTATTACCTGGGCTGCGGGCTAGTTTGGCTTGAAAAATCGGTCGAAAAGCAGTGTCAGCGGGGCGAAATCCTGGGTGAAGCGTTCGCGGTTCACAAAATAGCCTTCGCAGGCCACGGCGAAAAATTCGGCCGGTGCGGTGGCGCCATAGGCGTCGAGCCAGGTCGGCTCGCCGCCGAAGCGGGTGGCCAGCGCGACCTTTTCGCAAAACGCGTCGAACGCGGGCTGGAACACGTCGTCCCAGGCGGCTTTGGCCTTCAGCGACGGCATGGGCGGGCAACCGTCGGCGGCGCCGTCGCGCATGTCGATCTTGTGGATGAATTCGTGAATCACGACGTTGTAGCCGTCGCGCGCCGACTCGCCCGAGGCTGCGACGTCCTGCCAGCTCAGCGTGACGGGGCCGCGCTCCATCGCTTCGCCGGTCAGCACCTCGCTGTAACGGTGCACGACGCCCGCGTCGTCGGTCACTTCGCGGCGCGCCAGCATGGCGCCGGGGTGCACCACAATGCCCTTGAAGTCGTCGTAGAACTTCAGGCCCAGGTGCAGCACCGGCAGACAGGCCTGCGCCGCAATCGCCACCGCCATCTCGTCGGTGACCTTCAGGCCGTGCGCGCCGCTGAATTGTTTGTGCTTCAGAAACCTGCCGGTGAGCTCGCGCAGATGGGCTTGCTCGGCCACCGGCCGCCGCGCCAGAAACGGAAACTGTTGCAGCGTCGGCGTCCAGAGCCGCTCGGGAATGCGGTCTGCGTCGGCCGTGGCGGGCGTGCGGTCAAAAAGTTTCTGGAGCCAGTTGGGCATGGTGCGGAAGGTCTCGATGCGGAGGGGACAAGGGGTTGCGTGGCGGCCGCCGGGTGCAGCCCGGGCCTAAAGCAGGCTGATGCGCTGCAGGCTGCCGGCGGGTTCGGTGGACAGGCGCAGCACTTCGGCGCGTGGGCGGGCGCCGTGCGGGTCGGCGTCCCAGTCGCTCAGCACGACCCGGCGCAGGCCGCCCTGCAAATCATGCGTGGCGGGCTGGTGGGTGTGGCCGTGAATCAGCGTGTGCGCGTCGGCGGCACGCAGCCATTGCCGTGCCGCGTCGGCGTCCACATCGGCATAGGGCTCGCCCGACTGGCTGCGCCGGTCGTGCTGCTGGCGGCTTTGCCGGCGCAGGTCGCTGGCGATCTGCTGGCGTTCGGCCAGCGGGCGCGCCAGAAAAGCCTGTTGCCACGCCGCACTTCGCACCTGCCGGCGAAACGTCATGTAGGCCAGGTCGTCCAGGCACAGCGCGTCGCCATGCGACAGCAGCCAGCGCTGGCCGGCAAACGTCAGTGCGCAGGGGTCGGCCAGCAGGGTGGTGCCGCAGCGCTCGGGCAGGCTTTCGCCGGCCGCGCCCTGACCGACCAGGAAGTCGCGGTTGCCGTGCATGAAAAAAAGCGCCAGCCGGCCGGCTGCGTCACCGAGCACCTGTGCGCAGCGGCTTTCGAAGCTGCGGTCGGGCTGACCGGGGGCGCTGGATGAAACGCTGCCCAGCACGTCGTCGCCGATCCACACATCGAACAGGTCGCCCAGAATGAACACGGCATCGGCCGGCGTGGTGTGCATGTAGTGCTGCCAGGCGCCGAAGGTGGCAGGCTCGGCGGCCTGCAGATGCAGGTCTGAAATGAAATCGACCGTGCGCCAGCCGGCAGGCGCCTGCAGTTCTGCGACCTGGGGCCTGTGGAGGGGCTGCGGGTCAGACACCAATAGCCCCGGCCACGCTTACAGCGCGACCGCTTTTTCGATCACCACGTCGGTCTGTGGCACATCGCTGTGGCCGCCCTTGTTGCCGGTCTTGACGGCCTCGATCTTGTCCACCACGTCGGTGCCCGCGATGACCTTGCCAAACACGGCATAGCCCCAGCCGGAAGCGCTCGGTGCGGTGTGGTTCAGGAAATTGTTGTTCGAGGCGTTGATGAAGAACTGCGAGCTGGCCGAATGCGGCGCGTTGGTGCGCGCCATCGCCACCGTGTACTTGTCGTTCTTCAGTCCATTGCCGGCTTCGTTTTCAATCTCGCCATCGGTCGGCTTTTGTTTCATGCCAATTTCAAAACCGCCGCCCTGCACCATGAAGCCGGGAATCACGCGGTGGAACACCGTGTTGGCATAGTGCCCCTTGTTGACGTAGCTCAGGAAGTTGGCGACGGTCTTCGGTGCCTTGGCGGCGTCGAGTTCGAGGGTGATGACGCCGTGGTCCTTGATGTGGAGTTCGACTTTGGGATTGCTCATGGGGAGTCCTGTAAAAAAAGTTGGGGGAAATCAGTTGACGAGGCGCGCCGATTTGACGATCACGGGCGTTTTGGGCACATCGGAAGGAAACGGGCCGCCCGCGCCAGTGGGCACGGCCTTGATTTTATTGATCACGTCCATGCCGCTGACGACCTTGCCGAACACGGTGTAACCATAAAGCTCATTGGCGCTGAGCAACTGTGCGCGCGGCACGTTCTTGTAGAGCTTGCCCTGGTAGGTGAACTCGGGCACCGGGTCGCCCGGCGGGATGACGGTCGGGTTGAGGAATTCGTTGTCCTTGACGTTGATGAAAAACTGCGACGAGGCCGAGTTGGGATCGTTCGTGCGTGCCATCGCCACCGTGCCGACGACGTTTTTGTCGCCGCCTTTGGCCAGTGCCTCGCGGCCCTCATGCACCACCGGCGGGCGGGTTTTCTTTTCGGCGTAGCTGGCGTCGTAGCCGCCGCCCTGCACCATGAAGTTGTTGATCACGCGGTGAAAAACAGTGCCGTCATAGTGCTTGTCCTTGACGTATTGCAGAAAGTTGGCAACCGTTTTGGGCGCCTTGTCGGGATAGACCTCGATGACGAAATCGCCGTCGGTGGTGACGAACTTCACCTGCGGCGAGCCTTGCGCTGCCGCCGGGCCGGCCACGCCGGCAAGCCCCAGGCCCGCTACCAGCACGGCGGCGAGCCAGCGCCTGAATGGCGACGAGGGCGCAGCGGACTGCGGCGGCTTGCAGGGCAGGGCACCGGCATTGAAAAAAGCCATCAGATCACTCCTTCAAAAAATATCTTCCACTGGTTGCCCTGGCGGGCCCAGTACTGGCGCTTGGTGCGCCCGGTTCGGGCGCCCCGGACCACTTCGCCCAGTGTCACCACCATGGTGTCGCTGCTGTCGATCCAGCGCAGGTAGGATACGTCCTTGATGTCCACGGCGCGGCCTGCCAGTTGTTTGACTTCGGCTTGCAGCACGGGCGTGAACTGGGCCAGCGTCTTGCCGAAGCTGGTGAAGTCGGGCGCGTACCAGCTGAGGATGCGGGCCACGTCGCCGCTCGACCTGGCGGCCGTCCAGCCCTTCAGGGCGTCTTCAAAGGCGTGCGTGTCGGCCTTGGCCGGATGGCTGACCCATTGCAGGCTTTGCGCGATGACGACGGGCGTGGTGCCGATCTCGACGGTTTTGGCAGGCTTTGCGCGATGACGACGGGCGTGGTGCCGATCTCGACGGTTTTGATGATGCGCTGGAGGTCCGGGTTGGCCAGGGCCACGCAACCTTCCGTGGACAGCGGCGCACGCGCGAACTGGTTCGACGGCGCGCCGTGCAGCCAGATGCCACCGCCGGTCTTGCCGCGCTTGATATCGAGCTGGTTGGGGTAGTTGATCGGCAGCGCGCCGGCGCCATAAAAGTCGGTGAGCGAGCGGGGATCGAGGTTGCTGGTGATGAAGTACACGCCCAGTGGCGTGCGCAGATCGCCTTCGGCGGACTTTTCAATGCCCAGCTTGCCGACCGAAATATAGTAGTCGGCCAGCAGCTTCAGGCCCGTCGGCGTGTTTTCAAACAAATACAGGCGAGCCCGCGACGTGTCCACCGCAATCGCGTGCCGCGTGCGGGGCG
>NCGI01000152.1 GCA_002256925.1 Polaromonas sp. 28-63-22 | reverse complement strand
CACGACGCCACGCTGGACGACGCGATGCGTGCCCTGTGGGTTCGCTGCAAGGCCGGGCCGATGACCGAGGCCGACTTCGCCGGGGTGCTGGAAACGCTGGGCCATCGCTCGTTTGCACCAGAGCTGGCGCAGTGGGTGCATGGTCGGGACGAACTGCCCCTGAAGAGTCTGCTCGTGCAGCACGGGGTGGGTGTGCTGGACGAACCGGCGCAACTGGCGCATCGCCTGGGCCTGCGGGTGACCGAATCGCAAGGGGTGCAGATCAAGACCGTGCTGCGCGGCGGCGCGGCCGAGCGGGCCGGCTTTGCCCCCGGCGACGAATGGCTGGGGGTCGAACCCTGGAGCCGCAGCGGCGCGGCCCCGGCCGGCGGCTGGCGCATGGGCCGCCTCGACGACCTGAACCTGTATGCGGGCAGCGCCAGGAAAGTGACGGCCCTGGTGGCCCGGGACCAGCGGCTGATCCGGCTGGAACTCGATATCCCACCGGCGATGAACACCTGGCGCCTGGTCGTGCAGGACGCGGCGCTGCTTGAGCGGTGGCTGAACCCGAACGCCTGAACCTTTTTAACCTGTGGGAGTGAACCCTTCATGAACTTTGAAACCATCCAGACCCGTACCGAGGGCCCCGATGCGCGCCAGGTCGCCATCATCACGCTGAACCGCCCCAAGCAGCTCAACGCGCTGAACGACCAGCTGATGACCGAGCTGGGCAGCGCCTTGAAGGCCTTTGACGCCGACGACAGTGTGGGCTGCATCATCATCACCGGCAGCGAAAAGGCCTTTGCGGCGGGCGCAGACATCGGCGCCATGGCGCACTACAGCTTTGCCGATGTGTACAGCCACGACTTCATCACGCGCAACTGGGAGCAGATCCGCAGCGTGCGCAAACCGGTGGTTGCCGCCGTCAGCGGCTTTGCGCTGGGCGGCGGCTGCGAACTGGCGATGATGTGCGACTTCATCATTGCAGCCGACAACGCGAAATTCGGCCAGCCTGAAATCAAGCTCGGCATCATTCCGGGCGCTGGCGGCACGCAGCGCCTGCCGCGCGCCGTGGGCAAGGCCAAGGCGATGGACCTGGCACTGACCGGCCGCATGATGGATGCGGTGGAGGCCGAACGGGCGGGCCTGGTCAGCCGCGTCGTGCCGCTGGACAAGCTCATGGTCGAGGCGCTGGCTGCGGCCCTGGCGATTTGCGGCTACGGGCAGGTTGCGGTCATGGCCGCGAAAGAAGCCGTGAACCGCGCCTTCGAAAGCGGCCTGAGCGACGGTGTGATGTTCGAGCGCCGCCTGTTCCACGCGACTTTTGCCACCAGCGACCAGAAAGAAGGCATGGACGCTTTCATCAACAAGCGCAAACCGGTGTTTACACACCGCTGAATGTAGAGCCCCCACGCTCGCTCACTGCGTGTAGCTCCCTGCCCCCCGAGGGGGCCGCTGCGCCTGCGGTCTGGCAAAGCCAGTCCCGCGGCCCCCGCTGGTGAGGATGTTGCCCCCACGGTCACTCACTGCGCTTGCCCCCCCTTGAGAGGCCCGCTGCCCCTGCTGGTAGGGTCGGGAGAGGCCCCCACGATGGCCAGGCGGGGCAAGCCGCTTGCGAAGCCGCTATAATTCTTGTCGCGCGGTGATATAGCTCAGTTGGTTAGAGCGCAGCATTCATAATGCTGATGTCGGTGGTTCAAGTCCACCTATCACCACCACAGAATTCAGTCTTTTCAGCCGGTATTTTTCTGAAGCCTCAGAGGTGCTCTTACCCAGTCACCTCCGGGGCTTTGTTGATTCAGCCTCCGTGAATTCTGTTTTTCTTCCACAGCCTCTGGACACACACCATGAACCGCTGCACTTTCCGCTATGCCGCCACCCTGCTTCTGACCGCTGCCGCGCTTTCGGCGTGGCCGGCGCTGGCCCAGACCGACGGGGCGCCCGTCGTTCGTGAATTCCCGAAGACCGCGCTGCGCGGTGAAATGGTCGTGCTGGCGCCGCCCGAAATCTCGATGGACGGCAAGCCCGATCGGCTCGCGCCCGGTGCGCGGCTGCGCGACAGCGCCAATTTGCTGGTGCTGACGGGCCAGGTCATCAACCAGAAGCTGACGGTCAACTACCTGCGCGACAACATGGGTCTGGTGCAGCAGGTCTGGATCCTCAGCGAGGCCGAAGCCGAACTCAAGCGGCCCAACTCGCCCGCATCGCTGTTCAATTTCGTCTTCGGCTCTAGCGCCAGCACCGCGCCGAACGACGACGGCGAGACGCCCTACCACAGCCTGCCGTCGTACAAGCCCTGAAGCCGGCCGCGCGTCCCCGGGGACCTGCCGTTTTGGCCAATTCAAGCATCAAAAAGGCTGCCGGCCCAATAAAATACTGCGCCAGCAGCTATCACTTCAATAGCGATCATGAGTAAAAAAGTCTTCATCAAAACCTTTGGTTGCCAGATGAACGCGTACGACTCCGACAAGATGTCGGACGTACTGAACGCGGCGCAGGGCTACGAGAAAACCGGCAACATCGATGACGCCGACCTGATTCTCTTCAACACCTGCTCGGTACGCGAAAAGGCGCAAGAGAAGGTTTTCAGCGACCTCGGCCGCGTCAAGCACCTGAAGGAAAAAGGCGTGCTGATTGGCGTGGGCGGCTGCGTGGCAAGCCAGGAAGGCGCGGCCATCATTGCGCGCGCGCCCTATGTGGACGTGGTGTTCGGCCCGCAGACCCTGCACCGCCTGCCGGATCTGCTGGCCAGGCGAGTGGCCCTGGGCAAGCCACAAGTTGACATCAGTTTTCCGGAAATCGAGAAGTTCGACCATCTTCCGCCGGCGCGTGTCGAAGGCGCCAGCGCGTTCGTCAGCATCATGGAAGGCTGCTCCAAATACTGCAGCTACTGCGTGGTGCCCTACACGCGTGGCGAAGAAGTTTCGCGGCCGTTTGAAGATGTGCTGGTCGAGGTGGCGGGCCTGGCCGATCAGGGCGTCAAGGAAGTCACCCTTCTGGGCCAGAACGTCAACGCCTACCGCGGACCGATGGGATCGACACCCGACATCGCGGACTTCGCCACCCTGCTCGAATACGTTCACGACATTCCCGGCATCGAACGCATTCGCTACGTCACCAGCCACCCGAACGAGTTCACGCAAAGCCTGATCGACGCGTACGCGAAGCTGCCCAAGCTCGTCAACCATCTGCATCTTCCGGTGCAGCACGGTTCGGACCGCATGCTGATGGCGATGAAGCGTGGCTACACCGCCATGGAATACAAAAGCACCGTTCGCAAGCTGCGCGCCATCCGGCCCGAGCTGGCCATGAGCAGCGACTTCATTGTCGGTTTCCCCGGGGAAACCGAAGCCGACTTCGAGCAGTTGATGAAGCTGGTGAACGACGTCGGCTACGACACCTCGTTCAGCTTCATTTACAGCCCGCGACCCGGCACACCCGCTGCCGCACTGCATGACGACACACCGCACAGCGTCAAGCTCAAGCGTTTGCAGCGTCTGCAGGCGACGCTCGACGACAGCGTGCGCGCCATCAGCGCCAGCCGGCTCGGCACGGTGCAGCGGATTCTGGTCGAAGGGCCAGCCCGCAAGACGCCGAACGCGCTGTTCGGCCGCACCGAATGCAACCGCGCGGTGGTGTTCAGCGGAGCCGACCGCCTGATTGGTCAGCTGGTCGATGTCAGGATCCTGGAGGCGCCGCAGCGCTCGCTGGTGGGTGAAGTGGTGACGAACGACGTAGCCGTTGCGGGCTGAAGCACACCGCCTGCTGCGTACCCCACGGACCATGCTGCAGCGATTTTCGTTTCGCCAACTGCTGGTCATCGCGTTCCTGTTGATTGCCGCCTTGCTGGGCGCTGCGTCGCTGCGCGCCTTGTTCACACTGGAAGACATCACCCTGCAAAGCCGCGACAACGCGGCCCGGGCGCTGGAACTCAGTGGCGCGGCCCAGTCGCTGGGTGAACGCAGCGTGTCGATGGAGCGCGCCTCGCGCCAGTCGGTGGTGCTTGACGACCGCGTGCTGCGTGGGCGGTTCAATGACGAAGCGCGCGATGCCGCCAAAATCATCGCGACGCTGGAATCCGAAGGCCTGCCGCGCGCCACCGGCGACAAGTGGCGCGCGCATCTTGAAAAAATGGGCAGCCTGCTCAGTGGAACCCCCGACACGGCGCTGGAACGCGAGCGTTTGCTGGCGCAGGAGTTTCGCGAACTCGAATTCGTCAACAACGCCATTTCCGCGCAGGTGCAGCAGGCGATCCAGCAGCGCAACAAATCGCTGGAAGGCCGCCTCGACACCAGCCGGAAATCCCTGACGCAGCAGGTCAGCTGGGCCATCGCGCTGGCCGTCGCCATGGCGCTGGCTTTCGGCATCTGGTTCACGCTGCCGCTGCGGCGGCTCGAAGACGCCATCGTGGGTCTGGGTGAAAACCGGCTTGATCAGGCGATTGCCATTCAGGGCCCGGCCGATCTGGCGCTGATCGGGCAGCGGCTGGACTGGCTGCGGCTGCGGCTGGTCGAACTGGACGCCGACAAGTCGCGCTTTTTGCGCCACATTTCGCACGAGCTCAAGACACCGCTGGCGTCGATGCGCGAGGGTGTGTCGCTGCTTGAAGACGGCGTGGCCGGCGAACTCAGCCACGACCAGCGCGAAATTGCGCAGATCCTGCGCCACAACACGGCTTTGCTGCAAAACCAGATTGAAGACTTGCTGCGCTTCAATACCGCCGCGTTCGAGGCGCGCCAGTTGCACCGGCAAAGCATCGACCTGCTGCAGTTGCTGGAGGAGCAGGTCGACGCGCAGCGCCTGCAGTGGCGGGCGCGGGATCTGTCGGTGTCGGTGGTCGGCGAGCCGGTCCAGATCGCGCTGGACCCCGAGAAGATCGGTACGGCGGTGGCCAACCTGCTGTCCAATGCGATTCGCTATTCACCGCTCAAGGGCCACATCCGCCTGGAGCTGGTGCGGTTACCCGGCCTGGTGCGCATTGATTTTCACGACCAGGGCATCGGCGTGGCGCAAGCAGACCGGGAGCGCATTTTTGAGCCCTTCTACCGGGGGGAGCGCCAGCCGCAGGATGTGGTGCGCGGCAGCGGCATCGGCCTGTCGATCGTGCACGAGTACGTAGCGGCGCACGGCGGTCGTATCGAATTGTTGCCGGACCAGCCTGGTGCACACTTCAGAATAGAGCTTCCTCATGTCTTCAAATCCTGACCTGTACTCCCCTCGCGCGCGAACGCGCTGGTGGCTGCCCCTGCTGATGGCCCTGGCTGCGGCCTTGCTGGCCGCCTGTGGTTTCATGCCTTCGTTTTCGGCCCGGGACAGGGCCAGCGACGAGGCTGCCCGGAAGGCTGCGGAGACGGCGGCCGCTACTGCCGCACGCGCAGCGGCCCGCCCCGCCAGCAGCCCCCAGCCCGAAGCGCCGCCGGCACCGCCGCCAGTCCCCGATGGCGTGGCGCGCATGCTGGCCTACGCCGAGCGGGTACGCCAGATGCAGCCCGCCGAGCTCAGCCAGGAAGCCACACGGCTGGCAGCACCGGCGGATGCTGCGGCGCCGGGCAATCAGCTGCAGCTGTC
>NCGI01000151.1 GCA_002256925.1 Polaromonas sp. 28-63-22 | reverse complement strand
GAAGGCGCGGAAGCGGCGCCGGGCGTGCGGCTGGCGCAAATCCGGCCCAAGACCGCCGTGCTGGTCTTCCGTGGCTACCGCTACGGCGTGGCGTATTGAGCCGGCGCATCGTGACTGCAGCCGGTGGCGCCTGACGGGAGCGGTCACGGGTTGACGTTGGCGCCGCCCGGGCAGACGGTGCTGGTGCCCACGCGGTTGATGCGCGGCGTGCTGGCGTCAGCCGCATTGCTGTTCGGTGCATACGCCGGTTTCGGTGCCTTGAAATTGGCGCCCAGGTAGGCGGTCAGGGCGTCGATGTCCTGGGCGCCGCCGAGGCGGTTGGTGCCCTTGACCAGTGTCGAATAGCCGTCGCCGCCGTCAGCCATGAAGTTGTTCACCGTCACGCGGTAGGCCTTGGCGGGGTTTTGCACCACGCCGGCCGCATCGACGAGGATTTCGACCGGGTTGGTGCCGGCGGTCAGCGTCACGTTGCTGATGCGTGCGCCGCACGCCTTGGCACCGTCCCAGGTGTATTTGAAGCCGGCCGATGGCAGCGCAAAACGTGTGGACGTGGCCGACTGGCCGAGGCAACCGGCGAACTGCTCTTCAAGAAAATCCTTGATGAGCTGGGTCGTCAGCGTCATGGTGACCAGGCTGTTGCCAAAGGGCTGCACGGTAAACGCTTCGCCATACGTCACATTGCCGTCGCCTTCGCCGGCGGTGCTGGAGGCAAAGGTGAAGCCGGGCGCCCGCACGCCGCCGCCGTTCATGAAGGCGATGGCGGCGCCGCCAAAGCCTGCCGGCTGGGTGGCGGCCAGTTGCGAGTCGGCGATCAGGTTGCCGGCCAGCATGTTGCAGGCACCATCGACGCGTGAGTTGGGCAGGTCGGTCGTGATGGAGCCCAGCACCTTGCTGGCAATCGGCGACACCAGCGCCTTGTAGCTGGCGACAATTTTTGCCACCACGGCATCGGCGGTGATGGCCGGATCGTTGCGGACCACCAGACGGTTGGTGGCGACGGTCCTGGTGATGTCGCGCGTGGCCGGGTCAATCGTCACGTCCACATCCGTCAGCACGCGGCCGAAAGCGCTGGCGCTGGTGACCGAAATGTTGCGCCCGCTGGCGTTGGGCAGCATGCAGTTGTAGGCCGCATGCGTGTGGCCGCTGATCACCAGGTCCACCGCGTTGTCGAGCTGTTTGACGATGGCGGCGACGGGCGAGCCGGCCAGGTTGCCTTCGCAGCCATTGATGTCGCCGAGCGTGCCGGTCTGGAAACCGCCCTCGTGCACCAGCACCACGATGGATTCGATGCCCTGGGCGCGCAGCTCGGGAATGAGCGCGTTGACGGTTTGTGCCTCGTCGCGGAACGACAGACCGGCCACGCCGGTGGGCGTGACGATGGTCGGCGTGGCTTTGAGCGTCATGCCGATGAACGCCACCTTGACGCCGTTGAAGGTCTTGATGCCGTAGGCCGGCAGCAGCGGCTTGCCCGTGGCGGTGCTGATGACGTTGGCCGACAGCCACTTGAATTGCGCACCTTCAAACGGAACCGGTGTGCCCACGCTGGCGCCCTTGCAGCTGTTCGGGTCGGGCTGGCCGGCCACGGTTTTGCAGCCGCCGTTTTGCAGGCGCAGCAGCTCGGCCGTGCCTTTGTCGAACTCGTGGTTGCCGACGGCGTTGAATTCAAGGCCGATACGGTTGAGCGTTTCCACCGAAGGTTCGTCGAAAAACAGCGAGGAAATCAGCGGTGAGGCGCCAATCGCGTCGCCCGCGCCAACCACCACGGTGAGCGGGTTGGCTTTTTTCAGCGCGGCGACTTGCGCCGCCATGACGTCGGCGCCGCCCACGGGCGGGCGGCTGGCAACGGGAACGGCAGCGGTCTGGCCGAACGTGCCGGGCGATTCGAGCGTGCCGTGGTAGTCGTTCAAACCGATGATCTTGGCGGTGAACGGCGCGGCCGCCGTCGGCTGCACCACCGGTGCCGGCGTGCTGTCGCTGCTGCCGCCCCCGCAGGCGACCAGCGTGGCGGCGGAAAGCAGGGACACAGCCGCAGCGGCGGCGATGGTTTTCTTGGTCATGATCATGGCGATCTTTCAGTCTGGCTTGCAACATTGCAGTCAGTGACGGATCGTAGGCAGGGCCAGTGACTGTTTTATGACTTGCTGGCCGGAAGCGATGGCGGCCGCTACCCTTGTGCGGCGTGTCGCCTCATAATGATTGCAGGCCCGGCCGCTTGCCGACGCCGCAGTACGCAAGGAGACTGGCATGAATGATTCCAACACCCCAAAAGACGGCGATTTTGCCCATTGGGTCGAAGAAAAATCCGAGGCGCTGAAGTTTGAACTGGGTGAAAAGTTTCCGGTGCCGCCCACCGCGCTGCATTCACCTTCCGTTCACGTGGAAACCGGCCGCCAGAAGCTGGAAGAGGTTTTGCTGGAGCACGAGCAGCCAACGCCGGAGTTTCTTGAAGAACTCGCCGCCCTGGAAGACGCACCACCGTTAAGCGAGGAAGAACTCGCCCGGCAGGCCCTGGAGTCCGGTGGCGGCGACGGCGACAGCAGCACGCCGGAATAAATCGGCCGTACCCAACCCGCCATGCCGCCGCGGGGCGAGCGACGCCGCGCTCGAAGCGCCCGACAGGCCTCCTACAGGCGCGCCATGGCCAGCAGCGTTGCGGCACCCGCAAGCAGTGAAAGCGTCGGGATGACGGCAAGCAGCCAGCGCCCCCAGCGGGGAGCTTGCTGCGGGCCGGCGAGCAGCACACCGAGTGAGACCAGCGCGGTGGGTTCGGGTGATACGCCAAAAATCTCCACATGGCTCCAGGGCTGGCCTGCCCAGGCGCCGATCAACGGATACCCCACGAGACCTGTCACTGCCAGCAGCCAGCCCGCTGTTTGTGACGCACCCGGGCCTGCCGCAGCGACTTCTGTACGGCGCGTGAAGGCCAGGGCCGCCAGCATCAAGGCCTGCGCCGCGAACGCCAGTGCGAAGTAGCTTGCAGCCCAATTGATGGTGCTGTAACGCTGCCAATGAAACGCCCAGCCGACCCATAGCCACGCGACGGCGAGCAGGAGCGCCTGAACGCGCGCGGCGCCGGCACCGCGCAGTGTCGTGAGCCACAAGGCAGCGACCCCGCCGACCAGGCCCACCACCTGGGCTGGCCACGTCGCCTCGTGGTAATTGGCGACCATGCGCCAGTAGGTGGCTGGCGAGAACATCAAAAAGTCACCCAACCGGTAGGTCCACCACTCCGACACGGTTCACAGTCCCGACACGTAGCCGGCCATGCGTTTGCGAAACGCTTCAGCGGGCAGCCGGCCGAGCGCCGCAGCCATGTTTTCGCGCACATGCGTCACGCTGCTGGTGGCCGGTATGGCACACGTCACGGCGGGGTGGGACACCACGAACTTCAAGGCAATCTGGGCCCAGCTGGCGCAATCAATCTCGTCAGCCCAGGCGGGCAGCGGATGCCGCTGAAGCTGGCGGAGCAGGTCGCCCTGACGAAAGGGCCGGTTTACCAGTACCGCGATGCCGCGTTCCTGCGCCAGCGGCAAAAGCCGTTCTTCGGCCTCGCGGTCGAGCAGGTTGTAGCTCAGTTGCACGAAGTCGATGCGTTGCGTCCGCATGATCTGTTCAATGTCGCTGTGCCGGCGCCCCTCGGAGGTTGTTACGCCCACGTAGCGCAAACGCCCGGCGGCTTTCATGCCTTGCAGCAGCGGCAACTGCACTTGCCAGGCCAGCAGGTTGTGAACCTGCAGGAGGTCGAATGCCGGTACGCGCCACAACTGGCGGGAGGTCTCGATTTGCCCGGCGCCCGGCGCTGACGTCCAGACCTTGTCGGCCGAGAAAACCTGCGACTGCGCCGCCAGCTGCTGCAAGCCATCGCCAATCACGGCCTGGGACGAGCCGTACATCGGCGACGAATCGATCAGGCGGCCACCGGCGCCGAAAAACGCCCGCATGACCTCGGTGCACTGCGCGCGGGCGCCACGGTCGTTGCCAACGTTGAAAGTGATCCAGCTGCCCAGCCCGACCACCGGAATCTGCTCGCCGGAAGACGGAATCGCCCGACGTAGCAGGAGCGCCGGAGGCGGTGAAGGCAGAGCCGGCGGCGCGGTGGGTTTGCTGATTGGCGGCAGGCCCTGGGCCAGCGCGCCAGTGGGGCCGAGCAGTGGAACGAGCTGCAGCAAAACACGTCGTTTCATGCGGTCAGCCTAGCATGCAAGCCGGTTTCATACCCGCGCGATGCCGTTAAATCCACAACCAGCACAACGTCTTGGCCTGGCTTCGCGTGCGGCGCAAAGCAAGGCTCCAGGCGGCAACGAGCTGTTCCGGGAAATCCCGCATTCGTTGAACACGCGAAGCGCAAGCGCCTGTTTGCGCAGCACAATAAGGCATGACCCATCAAATTGCCGGCCACCTTCTCGTTGATTGCCTGATTGCCCAGGGCGTGACCCATGCGTTCGGCGTGCCGGGCGAAAGCTATCTGGCCGTGCTTGACGGCCTGCACGAACGTCAGGGCCAGATCAAATTCGTTACCTGCCGGCAAGAAGGCGGCGCGGCCTTCATGGCCGAGGCGCATGGCAAATTGACGGGCCGCCCAGGCGTTTGCATGGTGACGCGGGGTCCTGGTGCCACGAACGCTTCCATCGGCGTTCACACGGCCTTCCAGGACTCGACGCCGATGGTCCTGCTGGTCGGCGACGTGGCCAGCGACTGCCGTGACCGCGAGGCGTTTCAGGAAGTCGATTACGCCAGTTTTTTTGGGCCCAGCACCAAGGGTTTTGCCAAACGCGTCGAGCGCATCGACCGCGCCGAACGCATCCCGGAGTACGTGGCGCGGGCCTTTGCCACGGCCATGAACGGCCGCCCGGGCCCCGTGGTGCTGGTGCTGCCCGAAGACATGTTGACGCAGCTGACGGACGCCCAAGCGCTGCCCCGCGTTGAGCCGGTTCAGGCCTGGAGCGACCCCGGGGCCTTGCGCAACCTGCGTGAGATGCTATTGAAATCAGAGCGACCCCTGATCATCGCCGGTGGCGGTGGCTGGACGCCGCAGGCGGCGCAGGCGCTGCAGCGCTTTGCCGAAAACTGGAAGCTGCCGGTGGGCAATGCGTTTCGCTTTCAGGACACCTTCGATAATTTTCACCCGCTTTATGCCGGCGATGTCGGCATCGGGCTGAACCCGAAGCTGGCGGCGCGCGTGAAGGCGAGCGACCTGATCATCGCCATCGGCCCTCGCCTGGGCGAGATGACGACCGGCAACTACACGCTGATCGAAGCGCCCAGGCCTCGGCAAAAGCTGGTGCATATCCACGCCAGCGCCGAGGAACTCAACCGCGTGTACCAGGCTGATCTGGCCATCAACGCGACCATGAACGCAGCGGCGCGCTCGCTGGAAGTGCTGACAGCGCCGGTTTCGGTGCCCTGGGAAGCCTGGACCGCCGAAGCCAACGCGGACTACCTGGCCAACCTGCAGCCGCAAAAACTTCCCGGCGACATCGATATGCCTGCCATCGTCGGCCTGCTGCAAAAGCATTTGCCCGACGACGCCGTGCTGACCAACGGGGCCGGCAATTTCGCCAGCTGGATGCACCGGTTTTACAAGCACCACGGACTGGCCAAGGGGCACAAGACCCAGCTGGCGCCTA
>NCGI01000150.1 GCA_002256925.1 Polaromonas sp. 28-63-22 | reverse complement strand
CCCCGCCTTGATGCTGGCTATCACCTGGCGCTGACCGGGAATGATCCAGAACAACACGTTGGCACTCATGGCCGTGCCCATCATCGCGCCCACCAGCAGAAAAGCGGCACGCCCTGCGAACCACTGGCAGGCCAGCCACGCAGCGGCGCACACCAGCCCGGCGACCAGCACGCCGATGATCACGTCGCCGTTTTTATGCCTGCCAAACAGCCGGCACACGCCGTCGTAGAGCAGCCAGAAAACCACCAGAAAAGCCAGCGCCACGGCAATCGCCGCAGCCGGCGACCAGTCCACCAGTGATTTGTCGATCAGGTAGGCGCGGGCGTTCCACAGGTACGACACACTGAACAGCCCAAAGCCTGTCAGCCAGGTGCTGTAGCTTTCCCAGTAAAACCAGTGAAGGTGCGCCGGCAACTTCGGTGGCTGCACCGCGAACTTGACCGGGTGATAGAAGCCGCCGCCGTGCACCGCCCACAGCTCACCGGTGGCGCCCTGCCGTTTCAGGTCATCGCCCTCCGGTGGCGTCAGGCTGGAGTCAAGAAAGACGAAGTAAAACGACGCGCCTATCCAGGCAATCGCCGTGATGACATGGACCCAGCGCAGCAGCAGGTTGGCCCAGTCGAGAAGGTAGCTTTCCATACAAATCCTGCGGGAAGTTGTCCTGATTCCATTTCCAGATCATTCGTGAACGCGAAGGCGAAGCAACGACAGTACAGACGTACGGCTGGCGAAACCGACAAAGTGCACGGATGATCTGGAAATGGATCAAGGCTGCTCACCACTGCGGGCGCTCTGAGCAGAAATCTGGCCACGAACAAGAGGCGCCTGGTTTCAGACACCCCGGCTCCGCTGCGACCTTTTCAGTGGGGCTATGGTACTTGCAAGAGTTGGGCCGCCACGGCCACGGCAATGACTTCAGGCTCCTTGCCCCGGACACCCGGCACACCGATGGGGCTGGTGACCTGCGCCAGCTCGGTCGCCGTGAAACCGCGCGCTTCCAGGCGATGGCGAAATGTAGCCCACTTCGTCTTGCTGCCGATCAGCCCGATGTACGGCAGATCAGCCTGCGCCCGCTGGCGCTGCAGGCAGGCTGCCAGCACATCAAGGTCTTCGGCGTGGCTGAAGCTCATGATCACCACGCACGAGCCGGGGGCGAGACCGGCAACGGCGGCCTGAACCGGGTCAGAGTGTTCGCACTGCACATGGGTCGGCAGCTGCGCCGGAAACACGCCGTCGCGGCTGTCGATCCACGCCAGGGTAAAGGGTAGCGGGGACAGCACCTGTACCAGCGCGTACCCAACGTGGCCGCCCCCAAACAGTGCCACCGGCCTCGACGCATCCCGCCGTGACTTGCCCAGACGTGCCTCCAGCGCGGGTGCGTCTGCGGCCTCGACGCGCCCGAAGCGAAGATGTACCACGCCGCCGCAGCACTGGCCGAGCGCGGGGCCGAGTGCAAACCGGTGCACCGGCGCGTCAGAAGCTGCGGGCGGAGTCGCCAGTTGTGCGCGCGCCCGCGCAATGGCCTCCCATTCAAGGTGGCCACCACCCACCGTTCCCGCGACAGTGTCGGCAAAAACCGCCATCCACGCACCAGCTTCGCGCGGCACCGAGCCTTCCGACGACGCAACCTGCACCAGCACGGCAGGCGCATGCACCAGTGTTGCGAGAAAGCACTCAAGCTGCTGGTTTGTGTTGGCAGAAAACATCGATCAGGCTCCCGGCTGTGGCAAAAAGGAACAAGTCATGGGAAAACGCCGTGACGGGAGGCAGAATTCCGGTGCAAAGTGAAGGTCGGTCCGATCCCACCTTAACCATCGTGAGCGTACCGGACAGCTGGCCGGGCCCTTCCTTCACAGGGCACCGGATCAAAAAAACTTAAAGCAAGGCGAACACCATGAACGATAACAAGCCTGAGACCACCGGCCGCCGCTTCTGGATGCTGGCACTTTTCTCAGCCGCCGCTGCAGCCGTCGTCAGCGCCTGCAAGACTGCGCCCGGGTCGGGCGGCGCCCCATCGCCAACGCCGTCCGTGGATGGCGGCGGCACCACGGGGCCGGTGAATGCATCGAAGGGCTCGGCCCGCAGCTCCGGGGCAACCACACCGCGCGCCTACCGCGAAGACGGTGCCTCGCATCTTTATGGCCTGAACGCGGAGCGTATCTACAAGGGCAGAATGCCGCCCCTGCTGTACGCCATCGGCGTGATGAACGTCGAAATCGACCGGACCGGCCGCGTGACACGCCTCGACTGGATGCGCGCACCGCGCCACGCGCCTGAAGTTGTCGCCGAAATTGAACGCACCATTCGCCGCGCCTCGCCGTTTCCGGCTCCCACGCGCATGGGCAAGGTTGTATACACCGACACCTGGCTGTGGCACAAGAGCGGAAAGTTTCAACTCGATACGCTGACGGAAGGACAGGATTGAACTATTGATCCGGCTCTTTGAAATCTGAACCGTTCGCCCTGAGCTTGTCGAAGGGTTTGCACGGGCTTCGACAGGCTGAGCCCGAACGGAAATCAAGACTTCATCAGGCCGAAGCAATAGAGCCCCCACGCTTGCCCACTGCGTGGGCTGCACTGCACCCCGAGGGGGTGCGTTTTTCCTTGGGGCGGCCCTGCGGAAAAATAGAGCCCCCACGCTTGCCCACTGCGTGGGCGCGCTGCCCCCCGAGGGGGTGCGTTTTTCCTTGGGGCGGCCCCGCGGAAAAACCTTGCACCCACGTTTGCACGCTGCGATGGCGCCACAGATCAACTCCCGCGGTAAGTCGAATAGCTCCAGGGGCTGACCAGCAGTGGCACATGGTAGTGCTGGCGGGTATCGGCCACGCCAAAATCAAGCGACACCTGATCCAGAAACGCCGGCTCGGGCAGCGTGACGCCTTGCGCCTTGAAGTAGGCCGCCACATCAAACACCAGCCGGTACGTGCCTGCGTGCAGGCTGGCGCTGTCGTACAGCGGCCCGTCCGGGTTACGGCCGTCGGCGTTGAGCACAAAGCGTTTGACCAGCACGGCGGGCTGTCCCTGCGCGAGCCCCTGCGTGGTGAAAAGCTGCACGTTCATGCCGCCCGCCGGCCGTCCATGCATCGTGTCGAGTACGTGGGTGCTCAGGCCCATGGCGTTCCTTCAGGGTTGGTGGCTTGCCGGGCCGGCTGGCCCATGGCTTGCATGCAAAAAGTGTAAGGGGTTTTGTTCCGCCAGTAAGATTCATGCATGCATAGCGCTGACCCTCACCCACCCTACGCCCGACATGATGACTGAACACCCGATACCCGCCCCGCCCGCCTACCCGCGCGACATGGCTGGCTATGGCCGCCATCCGCCTCATGCGGCGTGGCCGGGCAAGGCGCGCATCGCGCTGCAGTTTGTGCTGAACTACGAGGAAGGCGGCGAAAACGCCGTGTTGCACGGTGACGCCGGGTCCGAGCAGTTCCTGTCGGAGATGTTCAATCCACCGACATTTGCCGACCGGCACCTGAGCATGGAAAGCATTTATGAATACGGCTCGCGCGTGGGCGTCTGGCGCATCCTTCGCGCGTTTGAAAAACGTCAGTTGCCGCTGACGGTGTTTGGCGTGGGCATGGCGCTGCAGCGCCACCCAGATGTGACGGCCGCCTTCATGCAACTGGGTCATGAAATCGCCTGCCACGGCTGGCGCTGGATCAGCTACCAGGGAATCGACGAAGCGACCGAGCGTGCGCACATGCGCCTTGGCCTGGACGTGATCGAGCAGCTCACCGGCGCGCGCCCGCTCGGCTGGTACACCGGCCGCGACAGCCCCAACACGCGGCGGCTGGTCGCCGACGACGGCCGGCTGCTTTATGACAGCGACTACTACGGCGATGACCTGCCCTTGTGGATGCCGGTTGTCCGCACCGATGGCAGCGTGGTGCCGCGCCTGGTGGTGCCCTACACGCTGGACGTTAACGACATGCGGTTTGCGTCGGCGCAAGGCTTTGCGCAGGGTGATGATTTTTTTGTTTACCTGCGCGACACCTTCGATGCACTCTATGCCGAAGGCGACCCGAACGGATTGGACCAGCCCCGGATGATGAGCGTGGGGATGCACTGCCGCCTGCTCGGCCGGCCCGGCCGCATCGTGGCGCTGCAGCGTTTTCTGGACCACGTCGAACGACACGATCACGTATGGGTGTGCCGACGCGTCGAGATTGCGCGGCACTGGCAAAAAATCCATCCCTACACCGCCCACACTGCAGGATGACGCATGCGCCTGACGCTTGAAAATCTGAACCAGGCGCCGCACCCGGAAGCCTTGAAACTGCTCGACGGCCTGTATGAACATTCGCCATGGATCGGCAAAAAGGCGCTTGACGTACGCCCTTTTCTCTCGCTGGCGCACCTGAAATACGAGATGGCCCGCGTGGTCGAACAAGCCGACCGGCACGTGCAGATCGAACTGATTCGGGCGCACCCCGAACTGGCCGGCAAGGCGACGGTCAGCAACGGTTTGACCGCCGAATCAACCAGCGAACAAAGCCGCGCTGGTTTGACGCACTGCACCGCGCAGGAGTTTGAGACGCTGCAGCAGCTCAATGCCGACTACAACGCGAGGTTTGGATTTCCTTTCATTCTGGCGGTGCGCGGCCCGCGCGGCAGCGGGTTGAACCGGCAGCAGATCATTGCCGCGTTCACCCGCCGCCTGCAGAACCATCCTGATTTCGAGTTGCAGGAATGCCTGCGCAACATTCACCGTATCGCCGAGTTGCGGCTGAGTGACAGGTTCGCGGCCGAACCGGCCCCCGGCAACGAGGTGTGGGACTGGCATGAATCGCTGGCGCAGTTCAGTGACCCCGAATACCTCGCAAAGGGCCAGCTCACCGTCACCTACCTGACCGACGCCCACCGCGCCTGCGCGGCTTCCATCGTCGGCACCATGAAGGAATGCGGTTTTGACGACGTCAGCATCGATGCTGTCGGCAATGTCGTGGGCGTGTATCGCGCGCATGCCCTCCCGCCCGCTGCCGGGAATGAAGTCAAAACCCTGCTGACGGGCAGCCACTACGACACCGTGCGTAACGCGGGCAAATACGACGGCCGGCTTGGCATTCTGGTGCCGATGGCCTGCGTGCGCGCGCTGCATCGCCAGAAAAAGAGACTACCCTTCAACATTGAAGTGGTCGGTTTTGCCGAGGAAGAAGGCCAGCGCTACAAGGCGACGTTCCTCGGCTCGGGCGCACTGACGGGCGACTTCAAGGCTGAATGGCTGGACCAGAAAGATGCTGGAGGCGTGTCCATGCGCAAAGCCATGCAGCATGCAGGACTGCCCGCCACGCTCGAAGCAATCAACGCACTCAGGCGCAAGCCAGACCACTACCTGGGTTTTGTCGAGGTACACATTGAACAGGGGCCGATTCTGAACGCGCGGAATCTGCCGCTGGGCGTGGTGACCTCCATCAACGGCAGCGTGCGGTACCTCGGCAAGGTCACGGGCATGGCGAGCCACGCCGGCACCACGCCGATGGCCACGCGGCGTGATGCGGCGACGGCAGTCGCTGAAATCGCGCTTTATATGGAAAAGCGCGCGGGCGAGGCGGAACATCTGGTCGCAACGATGGGCCTGCTGGCGGTGCCGGGTGGCTCCATCAACGTGGTGCCCGGCCGCTGCCAGTTCAGCCTGGACATT
>NCGI01000149.1 GCA_002256925.1 Polaromonas sp. 28-63-22 | reverse complement strand
CCCACCCGTCCTGGCTGGGCTGAGGAGCGCAGGGGCAGACGGATTAAAAATTTTAGATGTCCGAAGGCTGCGCAGCAGACAAGTTTCTAAAATTTCCGTCTGCGCCGAGCACCGCAAGGTGAGTTATTGGGGTCAGACACCGATTTCGCTGCGGTGCATTCGCACCGCACCCGCAGGGCGAGCCATAGGCTCGGCGAATTCGGGCTCTGACCCCAAAAACTCCCCAGACTGCGGGTCGCCTTTTTTTGGCTTACCTTATTTTGGCGAAGCAAAAAAAGGTGAGTCGCCCGCCGCGGCGACAGAGCGGCATCAGGTCTCATCAAAAAAAACCTCATGCATGATTGAGCAGAAGGCTTCGATACCTCAGCCCGATCCTTCGATACCTCAGGACGAACGGGAACGAGGCTTCGACAGGCTCAGCCCGAACGGGGGGAAGCTCCGCCCGAACAAAGAGGGAACGGAATCGGAAGCGGGCGTTTTCGGGGTCAGAGCACAAATCCCCCGAGCCTGCGGCCCACCCTGCGGGTGCCGCGCTTCGCTTCGCAGCGAAATTGTGATCCGACCCCCAAAACCAAAGATCCTTCGATACGCTTTGCGTACCCTGTCCTGAGCCTGTCGAAGGGTCAGGACGAACGGGGATGGGGATGGGGACGGCAGCAAGGCTTCGACAGGCTCGGCCCGAACGGACGGCAAGCTCATCCCAAACCAGGCATGGAAACAAGTCGCTATTGAATTAATAGCTGCTCGCGCACGTATCACCTGGGCTGGCGGCCTGTTTGACCTACAAACAGGCACCAAAGGACGGTTGCGACAGGCCCGATGCGTAGCCACGCTTGCGATCAGCCGGCGCAGGCGCCTCGCAGCCCAGCAACTGCTTCCTCGCCCGATGCAGCCGTACAAACAAACTCGCTTCACTGATCCCCAGACGCCGGCACACCGCGCCCGAAGGCTCGTCCTGCAAGACGCGAAACTGCATCACGTCGCGCAGGCCCTGCGGTAGTTGCGTGATACGGCTCAGCGTGTGCGCCAGCAACTCGCGGTGGCTGGCAATTTCTTCCGGGCCAGCGTGGTTGCAGGCGCCAGGTTGCGCCTGCAGGCCGCCGTCGGCAGCGCTGTCCGAATCGCCATCGGCGTCCAGACTGTCAAACCGCGCGCGCTGGCGAATCATGTCCACGACCTTGTTTTTCAGGATGGCGGTGAGCCAGCTGCGCAGCGCGGCGCGGCCTTCAAAGGTGGCGCGGCCCGACAACACCGCCTCGAACACGTCGTGCACCGCGTCTTCGGCCAGGGCCGGGTCGTGCAGCCTGCGCTGGGCGAAGCGCACCAGGTAGTCGCGCTGCGCCATCAGCTCGGCCCAGGGCACGGGAACGCGCGCGGCGCTGCCCGGGGGCGCGCACGGCTTTTCCGCACGACCGGTGTGGCGGGCGCTGACGGTGGTGTGCGTGGCAGAGTCGGGCATGATGTGCTTCCTGGCGTTTGAGAGGCGATGAGGTGACTGTCACCGTGCCACATCACGCCTTCCTCGCGAAACATCACAGCCCGCTAACAATGGTGTCAAAAGACCGGTAAGAAAGCCGCCGCCCGACCGACTTCCACCGTATGGACATGAAGACCATCCTCGTCGCCGAAGACCAGACCGATATCCGCAACCTGCTGGCGCTCAACCTGCGCAGCGCCGGCTATGCCGTGACGGAAGTGGCCGACGGCGTGGCCGCGCTGGCGAGCCACAGCGCCCACGCGCATGACCTGCTGGTGCTGGACTGGATGATGCCCGGCATTGACGGGCTGGAGCTGTGCAAGACGCTGCGCGCGCGCGGCTGCAGCACGCCCATCCTGATGCTGACGGCCAAATCGACCGAGCTGGACCGCGTGCTGGGGCTGGAACTGGGCGCCGACGACTACCTGACCAAGCCTTTTTCGCTGGCCGAGCTGCTGGCGCGCGTCAAGGCCTTGCTGCGCCGGGCCGACCTGCTGCGCGCGGCGCAGGCCAGCGCGCCCAACCCGGCCAGTGTGCTGCGCAACGGCGAACTGACGCTGTCTCCCGGCAGGCGGCAGGTCGCCCTGCACGGCAAGGTGCTTGACTTCACGGCGCTGGAATTCGACCTGCTGCTGCATTTCGCGCAGCATCCGGGCCATGTGTTTTCACGCGGGCAGTTGCTCAACGCCGTCTGGGGTTACAGCCATGACGGCTACGAACACACGGTGACCACGCACATCAACCGCCTGCGCGCCAAGCTGGAGGCCGACCCGATGCGCCCCGAACTCATCCTGACGGTGCGCGGCGCCGGCTACAAGATGCGGGACGCGCCGAACTGACGCCCCGCCCGCCATGTCGGTACGCCTGAAGATTGCCCTGACGATATTCCTGACCGGCCTGCTCACGGCGGTCGGTGTGGTGGCGACCGTGCTGTTCGCGTTCCAGCGTTTCGACCACGAATCGACCTACTACCGCGCCGATGCCTTCCTGCAGCGCGTCGTCACGCTGCACCCAGACATGTTCGCGCTGCAGGAGCGCTTTCCGCAAGAGTTCACGGAGTTCCTGCGCAGCCTGGTGCTGTTCGAGCCCGACACCCAGCTTTACCTGCTCGACAGCCGGGGCACGGTGATCGCGTCCACCGGCGAGGTGCGGCTGCCGCCGGGCTTCAAGGTTGCGCTGGGTCCGGTGATGGAGGCCATCGGCGCCAAGCCCATGCCCTATGTGATGGGCGATGACCCCGAGCGCATGGATGCCAGCGCGGTGATTGCGGCGCGGCCGCTGCGGCGCGCGGTGATCCGCAACGACGGCGACGCGCCCGGCTACCTTTACCTGGTCAGCCACAAGCGCACGCTGCCGGAAGGCCGGCTGGCGGCGCTGCAAAGCACGTTTGCCAAGCCCGCACTGGTGCTGATTCTGGCCGTGGTGGCGCTCAGCACGCTGCTGGCGGCATGGGTGACGGCGGCCGTCACGCGGCCGCTGGCGCGGTTGACGGCGGTGGTGTCGGGCGTGACGCGCGACGGGCTGGAGAACATCGGCGCCGCGCCCGGGCAGGTTTCGGGTGTGACCCCCGATGCGCTGCGGGAACTCGACGCGACCTCGACACGCGACGAGTTCGGCCAGCTCAGCCAGGGCATTCGCGCCATGCTGGCGACGCTGCGCGCGCAGTGGAGCACGCTGCGGCGGCTCGATCACTTCCGGCGCGAGGGCGTGAGCAACCTGTCGCACGACCTGCGCTCGCCGCTGACGGCGACGGCGGCCTGCCTGGAAACACTGGAAAACCGCTGGGCCGGCGACGAGGCCCGCGCGGCCGATCGCCAGTTGATCGAGGTGGCGCGCCGCAACACCCACAACGCCGCCCGGCTGGTGCAGTCGCTGGGCGATCTGGCGCAGCTCGACGAGCCCGAGTTCAAGCTGCGCAGCGAGGTGATGGATGTGTCCGAACTGCTGGACGACGTGGCGCTGCGCTTCACCGAACGCGCGGCGCGCCAGGGCGTGCAGATCGTCAGCATGGCGGCCCGCGCGCCGGCACCACCCGCGGGCGTGCCGCGCGCGGCAGTGGATGTCGAACTGTTCGAGCGCGCCATTGCCAACCTGGTGGACAACGCGCTGAAGTTCTGCCCGCCAGGTGCCAGCATCACGCTGGGCGCCGTGGCCACCGACGGAGAGGTTGAAGTCTCAGTCAGCGACACCGGCCCCGGCATCGCCGCCGCCGACGTGCCGCACCTGTTCAACCGCTTCTACCAGAGCCGCCAGACCGTCGCCCCCGCCACCGGCGAAGGCGGCAAGGGTCTGGGCCTGGCCATCGTCAAACGCATCGTCGAACTGCACGGCGGGCGCGTTGCTGTAGAAAGCGTCCCCGGTACTGGCACGCGGGTGGTGCTGAGCCTGCCGCGCGCCCTGCCGTAGCGGTCATCAGGATGCCGCAGACGCTCGGGCCTGAGCGCGACCTGCAGCCCCATTCGAACCGTGCACAGGTACGCATCGCGTAAGTTGCCGAAGACGCAATGACCGCGCACCAGGGACAAAAACCGCTACGCGCTGGATCACCTCAGGCTAACCAGTCGCTATTGAATTCATAGCTGCCGGCGCAGGTATTACTTGGCCCAGAAGCACTTTTTATGATGATTTCCGATGTTGCGATGTTGTCAGACTTCTCCACGTCCATCACCGACCCGCCATCGATCGCCAGCGCGGCCGGGTTGCTTGAGCCCATGCCTCGACAACAAATCAGGAGGTCATCTTCACCCTATTGACCAGTCTCGAGGCTGAAGGTCAAGCCCGATCCACCGAGACCCTGCACCATGCGATCAGCCAGCTCGCGTGCGCGGCCTTCGCTGTCGTTGTGGGCCGTTTGGTCCCCAAGCGCCGCTGCGAGCTGGGCAAGCGCCCGGTGGCACGCCCAGGCGAGCCGGATTCGCCCGATGTCTTCGGCCAGCGTCACGGCCAGCGTCAACGCCTGGCGCGCAGATTCGCAGGCGTGATCCGCGAGGCGTGCCAGGCCGCGCAGACGATGGGCCGCGCCCATCAACTCTCGCAAGTCACCGCGCGATGCCAGCGCCAGCAACTGGTCGGCATAGGTGGTGCACCCATGCGTATCACCCCTGGCCAGCGCCGACTCGGCGAGCGCCTCGAGGCAGCGCAAGGTCATCCAGACCTCCTGGTGATCCTGCGCGTATCGCCAAGCCGCTTGCAACGCCGACTGATCGCAGGCCATGCCAAGTCGCAGTTGCGCCATCGCCTCATCGGCCTGGAGTCGGGGTATCCAGTACTGGATGCCGGCGCTGTGCGCCAGCCCCAGGCCGCGCTGAAAATGCTGCAACGCCTGCGCGGAACAATTTAAATCGAGGAACAGGCAACCCAGCGCGTCGTGCGCCATGATCTGGTATCGATGCAGCGCCAGTGCTTCCAGGCGGGGCAACGCTTCGTTTAAATCCGCCCAGGCCTCGTCAAACTTGCCGAGCGCTACCTTCACATTGGCGCGGCCTATCAAGGTGGGACCCAGATGCCACTGCAGGTCGGCGGCGCGCGCGATGGTCAGCGCAGCATCGAAGTGCGACAGGGCGCGCCGGTAGTCGGCCAGCCCCATGGCGCCGGTGCAAGCCCAGCCGATCATCATCAGGTTCTCCGATTCGTAACTCTTGTCGCCGATGCCGCGCGCAAGATGCAGGGAGCGCGAGAACGATTCGATCGCGGCGGCTGGTTCAGCGTTGGCAAAATGCGCTTCCCCCCGGCCATGAAAGGCCTGCACGGCGATCAGATCCGTCCGTGCCAGGCGTTCGCAGATTTCCACCGCCTGCCGGTGATGGCTGATGGCCAGATCGTTGCGACCATTGCTCCAGGCCACCGTCCCCAGGTGATACAAGGCATCGGCCGCATGGTGTTCATCACCCATGGCTCGCGATGCCTCGAGTGCTTCGTTCAGGCAGGCAATCGCCTGCTCGTAGGCGTCGGCGCGCCGGTAGGCCATGCCGAGCTGAATCAGACCATCACGCGCCTTCCCATGCTGGCCCAGCGCACGTGTGGCCTCAATCACACGCCGAAAGTCGGCCACCGCGCCTTCGACCTGGCCAGCCTGCGCGCGCGCCTCGCCGCGCCGCTCGTACAGAGCGAGTTGCTGCGCCTGCGTTGCCGCTTCAGGATGGGCTTGCAGCAAGGCCACGGCGCGATCAAACCATTGCAGCGATTCCCGCATGGCAAATAGTTT
>NCGI01000148.1 GCA_002256925.1 Polaromonas sp. 28-63-22 | reverse complement strand
CATGATGGCCGAGCGCGGCGCGCGCATCACGGTGGTCCCCGCGCAAACGCCCGCCGCCGATGTGCTCAAACTCAAACCCGACGGCATCTTTCTGGCCAATGGCCCCGGTGACCCGCAGCCGTGCGACTACGCGATCACGGCCGTGCGTGAGCTGATCGACACCGGCATACCGACATTCGGCATCTGCCTGGGCCACCAGATCATGGCGCTGGCCAGCGGCGCCAAAACCTTCAAGATGAAGTTTGGTCACCACGGCGCCAACCACCCCGTGAAGGATCTTGACAACGGCCGCGTCAGCATCACCAGCCAGAACCACGGCTTTGCGGTGGACGAAAAAAGCCTGCCGGCCAACCTTCGCCCGACGCACATCAGTTTGTTCGACGGCACGCTGCAGGGCCTGGCGCGCACCGACAAGCCGGCATTTTGTTTTCAGGGCCATCCGGAAGCGTCGCCGGGCCCGCATGACATTTCCTATTTGTTTGATCGCTTTACCGGGCTGATGGAGGCCGCGCGTGGATAACAAGGCCGCGGTGCTCAAGCCTGCCGTGCTTGATGCGGCTGCAATAGCCGCATTGCGCGATGCAGACGAGAAGATTTATGTGCTTCATGGCGTGAAGGTCATGCTGGCGCAGGATTTGGCGCAGCTCTACGGGGTTGAGACGCGGGCTTTGCTTCAGTCGGTACGTCGTAATATTGAAAGATTCCCTTCCGATTTTGCTTTTTCCCTTACAAATCAAGACCTTGCAGGTTTGAGATCACAAATTGTGATCTCAAATGGTGAAAAAAAGGGTTCAGGCGGTGCGCGCTATGCCACGATGGCCTTTACCGAGCAGGGCATCGCCATGTTGTCGAGCGTACTCAGAAGCGCTCGCGCGATTGCGGTCAACATCGAAATCATGCGAACCTTCGTCAAGCTGAGGGGTATGGCCTCTGAGCATGCCGACCTGAAACGCCGGCTCAATGCGCTTGAAAACAAATACGACAAGAATTTCTCCGACGTGTTCAGTGCCATTCACCAATTGATGGACGAACCGAAACCCGGCGCCTACAGCCGCAGCCGCATCGGTTTCACCAAAGATTCAAAAGACAAATAAGCCATGCCAAAACGCACAGACATCAAATCCGTTCTCATCATCGGCGCCGGCCCGATCATCATCGGCCAGGCCTGCGAGTTCGACTATTCCGGTGTGCAGGCCTGCAAGGCCTTGCGCGAAGAAGGCTACAAGGTCATTTTGATCAACAGCAATCCGGCCACCATCATGACCGACCCGGCCACCGCAGATGTGACCTACATCGAACCCATCACCTGGCAGACGGTCGAGAAAATCATCGCCAAGGAAAGGCCCGATGCGATCTTGCCCACCATGGGCGGGCAGACAGCGCTTAACTGCGCGCTTGACCTGTGGAAGCACGGCGTGCTCGATAAATACAAGGTTGAACTGATTGGCGCCAAACCTGAAGCCATCGACAAGGCTGAAGACCGGTTGAAGTTCAAGGACGCGATGACCAAGATTGGCCTGGGTTCGGCCCGGTCGGGCATCGCCCACAGTCTGGAAGAAGCCTGGGCCGTGCAGAAAACGCTCGGCTTTCCCACTGTGATTCGCCCAAGCTTCACGCTGGGCGGCACCGGCGGCGGCATTGCCTACAACTCGGAAGAGTTCGAGGTGATCTGCAAACGCGGCATCGAGGCCTCGCCGACCAGCGAGTTGCTGATTGAAGAGTCGCTGCTGGGCTGGAAAGAATACGAGATGGAAGTGGTGCGCGACACCGCCGACAACTGCATCATCGTCTGCTCGATAGAAAACCTCGACCCGATGGGCGTTCATACCGGCGACTCCATCACCGTCGCGCCCGCACAGACGCTGACCGACAAGGAATACCAGATTCTGCGTAACGCGTCGCTGGCGGTGCTACGCGAAATCGGTGTTGATACCGGCGGCTCCAACGTGCAGTTTTCCATCAACCCGGTCGATGGCCGCATGGTCGTGATCGAGATGAATCCGCGCGTGTCGCGCTCCTCGGCGCTGGCCTCCAAAGCCACGGGCTTTCCCATCGCCAAGGTGGCCGCCAAGCTGGCGATTGGCTACACGCTGGACGAGCTGCGCAACGAAATCACCGGCGGTGCAACGCCCGCCAGCTTCGAGCCCAGCATCGACTATGTCGTCACCAAAATCCCGCGCTTTGCATTTGAAAAATTCCCGACCGCCGATTCGCGCCTGACCACGCAGATGAAGTCCGTCGGCGAGGTCATGGCCATGGGCCGGACGTTCCAGGAATCGTTCCAGAAGGCGTTGCGCGGACTCGAAGTGGGCGTGGACGGCATGAACGAAAAAACGCAGGATCGCGAAGTGCTTGAGAAAGAACTTGGCGCTCCCGGTCCGGACCGTATCTGGTACGTCGGCGACGCGTTTGCGCTCGGCATGAGCGTGGACGAGGTTTTTGCGCTGACCAAGATCGACCCGTGGTTTCTGGTGCAGATCGAGCAGATCGTCAAGATCGAACTGGAACTTGAAAACACCTCCATCGACAGCATCGACGCTGCCACGCTGCGGGCGCTCAAGCAGAAAGGTTTTTCTGACCGGCGTCTGGCCAAACAGCTCAAGACCACCGACACCGCCATTCGCGACAGGCGCCTTGCGCTGGGCGTGCGGCCGGTTTACAAGCGTGTCGATACCTGTGCGGCCGAGTTTGCGACCAACACGGCTTACCTCTACTCGACCTACGAGGCAGAGGGCAGCGAGTGCGAAGCGGCACCCACCAGCAACAAGAAAATCATGGTGCTCGGCGGCGGGCCCAACCGTATCGGGCAGGGCATCGAATTCGATTACTGCTGCGTGCATGCGGCACTCAGCATGCGTGAAGACGGTTACGAGACCATCATGGTCAACTGCAATCCCGAAACCGTTTCAACCGACTACGACACCAGCGACCGCCTGTACTTCGAACCGGTCACGCTCGAGGACGTGCTGGAGATTGTTGACAAGGAAAAACCGTTCGGCGTGATTGTTCAATACGGCGGCCAGACCCCCTTGAAGCTGGCGCTTGATCTGGAGGCCAACGGCGTGCCGATCATCGGCACCTCGCCGGACATGATCGACGCCGCCGAGGACCGTGAGCGCTTCCAGAAGCTGCTGCACGCGCTCAAGCTCCGCCAGCCGCCCAACGCCACCGCGCGCACCGAGCCCGAAGCGCTCGAAAAGGCCGCAGCGCTGGGTTACCCGCTGGTGGTGCGTCCCAGCTACGTGCTGGGCGGGCGTGCGATGGAAATCGTGCACGAGCAGCGCGACCTGGAGCGCTACATGCGCGAAGCGGTCAAGGTCAGCCACGACTCGCCGGTGCTGCTGGACCGTTTCCTGAACGATGCGATTGAATGCGATGTCGATTGTGTGCGCGACGCCGAAGGCGCCACCTTCATTGGCGGCGTGATGGAGCACATCGAGCAGGCCGGCGTACACAGCGGCGACTCGGCGTGTTCGCTGCCGCCGTATTCGCTGAGCCAGGCAACGGTCTCGGAAATCAAGCGCCAGACCGCAGCCATGGCTGCCGCCCTGAATGTGGTCGGCCTGATGAACGTGCAGTTCGCCATCCAGAACATCGAGGGCGAGGATGTGATCTATGTGCTGGAGGTCAATCCCCGCGCCTCGCGCACCGTGCCTTTTGTCAGCAAGGCCACCGGCATCCAGCTGGCCAAGGTGGCGGCGCGCTGCATGGTCGGGCAGTCGCTGGCGTCGCAGGGCATCACCCGGGAAGTCACGCCGCCGTATTTCAGCGTGAAGGAAGCGGTCTTCCCGTTTGTGAAGTTCCCCGGCGTGGACACCATTCTCGGACCCGAAATGAAGTCAACCGGCGAAGTGATGGGCGTGGGCAAGACGTTCGGCGAGGCGTTCGTGAAGTCTCAACTGGGGGCAGGCACCAAGCTGCCCACCTCGGGAAAAGTCTTCCTGACCGTGAAGAACAACGACAAGCCCCGTGCCGTGGGCGTGGCGCGCGCGCTGGCTGCGCTGAAGTTCGAGGTGGTGGCCACCAAAGGCACGGCGGCGGCCATTCAGGCCGCAGGCATCAACTGCACCGTGGTCAACAAGGTGACCGAGGGCCGGCCGCACATCGTTGACATGATCAAGAACAACGAAATTGCGCTGGTCATCAACACGGTGGAAGAGCGGCGCAACGCGATTGCCGATTCGCGGCAGATCCGCACGTCGGCGCTGCTGGCCCGTGTCACCACCTTCACGACCATCGCCGGGGCCGAGGCTGCGGTGGAAGGCATGAAACACCTGGACAACCTCGGGGTTATCTCGGTGCAGGAAATGCACGCGCAGCTGGTATAGGCCCCGACGCTTTTCACTCCGCGTAATACGCTGCCCCCCGAGGGGGCTGGCCTTGCTTGGGGCGGCCCGGCGCGTCGGCCGCAGGTTCTGGTGGTGTATGGCGCCGAAGCTCCTGTTTCAGGTGTCCCTCTAGTCGCGTTTGCTCTGAGAGCGATGTATTTGCATTAAACTTGATTTTTGATTGAACACGCCGCCGCCAGGTGACTGGTGGCGGTTTCGCTTTTGCAGGAGCAAAAAACATGGCAACCATCCCGATTACCAAGCGCGGCGCAGAAAGTCTCAAGGCAGAACTGCACAAACTCAAGACGGTCGAGCGGCCCTGGGTCATCAATTCGATCTCTGAAGCCAGGGCTCAGGGTGACCTGAGCGAGAACGCCGAGTATGACGCCGCCAAGGACCGCCAGGGCTTCATCGAGGGCCGGATTCAGGAGATCGAAGGCAAATTGTCGGCCGCGCAGATCATTGATCCTTCCGAGCTTGACGCCGGCGGCAAAGTGGTTTTTGGCTCGACCATCGAGCTGCAGGACGAAGATTCCGGCGACAAGGTGACCTACCAGATCGTCGGCGAGGACGAGGCCGACATCAAGCATGGCCGGGTCAACATCGGCTCGCCGATTGCACGCGCGCTGATTGGCAAGGACGAAGGCGATACCGCCGAAGTGCAGGCGCCCGGTGGCCTGAAGCGCTACGAAATCATCGCGGTGATGTATATATAGTGCCCCCACGGTATATATAGTGCCCCCACGGTCGCTCACTGCGTGTAGCTCCCTGCCCCCCGAGGGGGTTTCCGCTCGTCCTGAGGTATCGAAGGATGCGCCTGCGGTCTGGCAAAGCCAGTCCCGCGGCCCCTGCTGGTATGGAGAGGCTTCGGCGCGGTCCTTCGCGGTTCGTTGGGGGCTCCCCGCCAGCCGATGATGAACACCCAGTCCCGCATCCGCATCCTCCTGGCCGCCCTCTGGTGGGGCAGCCTGACGGGACTCGGTTTCGTGGTCGTGCCGATGCTGTTCACGTACATGCCCAGCCCCGCCGCCGCAGGGGCCATGGCCGCCCGACTTTTCACGGCGCAGACCTGGGTTGGCATCGCCTGCGCGATGTTGCTGTTGCTGGTTTCAATTAAAAAAGACCCTCTAGCCCAGGCAGTATCTGCGCATCCAGCTATCAAATTCATAGTGGCTGGTCTACTGCTGGCGGTGCTGGTGGAGTTCGGCGTGGCGCCCAGAATCGTCAGTGCACGCCTTGACGGCGGCAACTTGAAGCTCTGGCACGGGCTTGGCAGCGCGATGTATCTGGGCCAGTGGCTGTGTGCCGGGTTGGTGCTTGGGCGCTTGAGTGCGCAAGCGGGCACCTTCACCGCAGAGGCGCAGAG
>NCGI01000548.1 GCA_002256925.1 Polaromonas sp. 28-63-22 | reverse complement strand
AAAGCCCTGACCGAGCAGTCCTGCCAGGGCTTTGCCGCGCTGCACAACACCACCACGCCGGCGCAGCGCAGCAAGGCCGTCGAAACCCTGCGCGGCTACCAAGAAGATTTTCGAATCCTCACCGGCACCGGAAAGCGACCTGAGCGCAGCCCCGCACCGGTGGCTTACTGCCCCGGCGCCTTGCTGTGCGACAGCCCCTCGCGTTCGGCTTTCTTCAGCGCCTCGGCTTCCTCGGGGGTCGAGGGTTTGGCGGCCTTGGCGTCGGACTTCACATCGGCCGTTTTCAGGTAGCCCTTGACGCTCTCCTGGTAGTCGCGTGTGCCTTCGTAGCTGCCTTCGCCCATCTGGTGGTCGGGCTTGTCGCCCTTGCCCGTGACTGAGGCTGGCCCAGGGCGCGACTTCGGTTGAAATTCAGGCGAACTGCCGCTTTGCTGCTGCTGGCGGTCAGCGGGGCGCTGGGCTTGCTGCTGCAGCGGTCGGGCGGGCTTGCGGGCACCGGGGGGCAATGGCTGGGGCGGGATTTTTTCGGCTTCGGAGGCTTTCGCGGCCTTCGCTGCATCGACGTCATCGGCCCCACCCAAGCGCACGCTGGCGCGGCCGGGTGAGACTTCACGAACAAGGCTACGACCGCCCCGACACGGCGTTTGTCAGCGCGGGCAAGCGCCGGCTGTCGGCGCTTGCCTACGGACCCGCGCGTCGATCCTTGGGCGCCCTAAAGAAGCGGCACCTTGCGGCGCGGCATGTCGTAGTAGTCGGCGATGCGTTCCAGCGCCCGGGTATTGAGCAGGCGCAGCCGGCCGTCGCGGATTTCGTACAGGCCGAGGTGGCGCAGACGCCGCAGCGTTTTGTTCGTGTGCACCAGCGACAGGCCCAGCGTGTCGGCGATGTGCTGCTGGTTGATCGGCCAGTCGATCGAGCCGCCTTTTCCGTCGGCGTCGCGCTGCTCCAGCCCGAGGCGCTCCAGCCGCCGGTACAGGTGCATCAGCAGCATGGCCACACGCTCGGTCGCATTGCGCTG
>NCGI01000147.1 GCA_002256925.1 Polaromonas sp. 28-63-22 | reverse complement strand
TGCGGTGCCGCAGGGCAGCCCGGCAGGACGCCGGGTCAGCGCGTCACTGGCTGATCTTCTTCGCTTCCTCGACCTGGTATTCGAAGTAGCGCTGAAAGCTGAAGACGATGCTCGACATCAGGGCAATGGTGCCAAACAGCAGCGCGAACACCACGGCGCCAATGGTCAGCCAGTTGGTGTTGCCAGCCGCCGCAGCGGGGTGTCCGGGGTTGTGTCGGGCATTCCATTTTTCGGGTGACATCAAACCGTAGTAAATCGCGGTCAGCGCGGTGGCCGCCAGCGTAAAACCGAGAATCGGTACCAGCAGCCAGGCCAGCTGATCGTCCTGCCCATAGGCACGCACACGTTCCACGCCCCACCAGCCCAGCGCGGCGGCGATGGGGTGCATCCAGGCCCAGACGTCGCCAAAGCCGAACAGGTAAAGGCGGTGCAGACCCAGCTGGCCGCCGATGAAGGCCAGCCAGGCGGCGATGGTCTTGTTTCGCGGTTTGGGGTTTGGATTGGGGTTGGGGGTGACGCTAGGCATGCGCGATTATGCGGCGGGCTCATGCGGCGGCTGCGAGTCGCCCACGCCCAGCGTTTTTTGCATGATCACAATATCGCGCCAGGCGCCCAGTTTCCAGCCGCACGATTCGACAATGCCCACCTGTGTAAAGCCGAACGCCTGATGAATGCCGACCGATCCGGTATTGACTGAATAGCGGTAAGCCGGCCTCGGCTTGAACCAGTTGCCGTAGGCAAAGCCGGCCACTTGACCCTCGTGTTCCGCGACCAGGTAAGGCAGCCCTTTGGAAAGCACATCTGCGCGCCGCGCCGCCATGTCGGCCGCGCTTGGCGCGTCGGTTTCAAAGCTGCCAGTGCCATGCAGCACATGGTGGGCGTAGATGGCTGTGATCGCGGCGAGGTCTTCGTCGCGGCTGGGGCGTATGAGTGGCATAGGGGCAGTTGGAGGAAAGGAAACAAGGCGACGAGCTACCGCAAACATGCTCGCCCGACGTCAGCGCGCTATAATCGCAGGCTTTGCAGCATTTCGCTGGCCGGGTGGCCATGTCGTGTGTCTCAAGCGCTGCGAAAACATTGGGGTGTGTTTATTTTCACATCCCACCACCCGAAGGATAAATCATGGTCGTCATTCGACTTGCACGCGGCGGTTCCAAGCACCGTCCTTTTTTCAATATCGTCGTGGCCGACAAGCGGGTTCGCCGCGATGGTCGCTTCATCGAGCGCATCGGGTTTTACAACCCGATTGCCAAGGGTGGCGAAGAAGGCCTGCGCATTGCGCAAGACCGTCTGACCCACTGGGTCGGCGTGGGCGCGCAGGCGTCCCCAACCGTTGAGCGCCTGATCAAGCAGGGCGCCGCCGCTGCCGCCAAGGTAGCCTGATTTTCCCGCCCGGCTGATGCTGCCTGAACGCCAGGGGCCTGCGGGCTTGATTCCGTCAAGTTTGCCGGCCGATGCCATCGAAGTCGGGCGCGTTCTCGATGCGTGGGGTGTGAAGGGTTGGCTTAAAATCCTGCCCCACAGCACAGACCCGGAAGCGCTGTTTTCAGCCAAATCGTGGTTTCTGCAGACACCCGACGCCAAATTTCGCCCCGGCTTCCAGGCGTTTTCGGGCACTGTGTCGCTCCATGTGGACGAAGCCAAGCTGCATTCCGGTGCGGTCGTGGCCAAAATCTCAGGTCTGGATGATCGAACAGCCGCCGAGGCACTGCGCGGTGCCCGGATCTTCCTTCCCCGCAGCAGCTTTCCGGCTGCATCGACGGACGAGTTTTACTGGGTTGACCTTATTGGCCTGAACGTGGTGAACCGCGAGGGCGTTGCCTTGGGTTGCGTGCGCGACCTGATGGCTACGGGTCCTCATTCGGTGCTGTGCGTGGAATACAACACCGTGAGCGACGATGGAAGCACCAGCGTGGCCGAACGCATGATTCCCTTTGTCTCCGTGTATATCGATCACGTGGACATGGCGGGAAAATGCATCAAGGTTGACTGGCAACCCGACTACTGAGATGGCCTTGAACGGGTGCTTGAACGCTCGCCGGGACATCATGGTTGTTGCGGTCTTTTTTGTCTTCCGCTTTCCGTGATCGGTCCCGGCCATGCGCTTTGACGTCATCACCCTCTTTCCCGAGTTGTTTGCGCCGTTTCTTGTCAGCGGCGTGACGCGGCGCGCCTACGAGTCCGGACTCGTGGAAGTCAAACTCTGGAACCCGCGCGATTTTGCTGAAGGCAACTACCGCCGCGTCGACGACCGGCCGTTCGGCGGCGGCCCTGGCATGGTCATGCTTGCCGAGCCCTTGGCGTTGTGTCTGGAGAGAATCCGGGCCGATCGCCTCGCGGCATCGCCAGGAGGCGCGGTTTCGGTGCCCACCGTACTCTTTTCGCCGACCGGCGGGGCCTTGAATCATGCAGCCGTCGAGGCTTGGTCGGCCAGCGCAGGCGCCGTGCTGATCTGTGGCCGGTATGAAGGCATCGACCAGCGGTTCATCAACGCTTTTGTGGACCATGAAATCAGCCTTGGCGATTTTGTGCTTTCAGGTGGGGAAATTGCAGCCATGGTCCTGCTTGATGCGGTGGTCAGGTTGCAGCCTGGCGTGCTGAACGACGAGGGCAGCCACCAGTTCGACAGTTTCAATCCCGCACTCGATGGTTTGCTCGATTGCCCGCATTACACGCGGCCGGAAAGGTGGCGGGGCCAGACCGTTCCAGACATCCTGTTGTCGGGTAACCACGCCCATATCGAGCGTTGGCGGCGCGATCAGCGCCTCGCCCTGACCCAGCGCGTGCGGCCCGAACTGGTAACCAAAGCGCGCGCCCAGGGCTTGCTGGGGGCCGGTGACGAGGCTTTCCTTACTGATCTGGTCGAAAATCCTGACCAGGATGCCTGAGAAAGCTATAATCAAAGGCTTTTCGATCCTCTGGCGGCCACCGCGACCGGCAGATTTCCTTCACGGAAATCCTGGATTTGCGGTCTTTAGCGTAGCGCGTGCATGAACGAAAAATGATGAAGAAGATGGAAAAATCATGAATCTGATCCAGACCCTTGAGCAGGAAGAAATTGCCCGCCTCAACAAGACCATTCCGGCCTATGCACCTGGCGATACCGTCATCGTCAGCGTGAACGTCGTCGAAGGCACCCGCAAACGTATGCAGGCATTTGAAGGCGTTGTGATTGCCAAGCGCAACCGCGGCCTTAACTCGAGCTTTATCGTGCGCAAGATTTCGAACGGCGAAGGGGTCGAGCGTACCTTTCAGGTGTACAGCCCGCTGATCGCCAAGATTGAAGTCAAGCGCCGTGGTGACGTTCGCCGCGCCAAACTGTATTACCTGCGCAGCCGCAGTGGCAAGTCGGCACGTATCAAGGAAAAGCTGGGCGCCAAAGCCGCGTAATCATTGCGCCGGCATTACCCTGCCTTCTGAAAAAGCCGCTTCTGACCGAGCGGCTTTTTTTATGTCTTCGCCTTTGTTGAACGTGTCGATGTACGCCGTATGAAATTCACCAGGCCGTTGCCAAAATTTGACCCGCGCAGCGTTCCGGTGGTGGGTATCGACGACCACCTTGCGGGCGTGGCGGCCCGGCATCTCACACCGGATGCGCTGCGCGCGCGTTTTCTGCATCCACCCGCCTGGGTACCCGAGCACAGCGTCGAAAAAATGTTCGCTGACCGTGAGCCGGCCGCCGCTGCAGTCCTGGTTCCCCTGGTGATGCGCGACGAGCTCACGTTAATTCTGACCCTGCGCACAGCCAACCTTTCGACGCATTCGGGGCAGGTCGCGTTTCCCGGCGGACGCACCGATTCGACGGACCGGGATGCGACGGACACCGCCCTGCGTGAGGCCGAGGAAGAAATTGGCTTGCCGCGCGACCATGTCGAGGTGCTCGGCCAATTGCCGATCTACGTGACAGGCACTGCGTTCATCATCACGCCGGTGGTTGCTCTGGTCACGCCGGGATTCGCGCTGCGACCCAACCCTGGTGAAGTGGCCGACGTGTTCGAAGTGCCGCTGAGCTACCTGATGAACCCGGCCAATCACCGCCGGCACGAGTTCGAGTTTGACGGCGTGACGCGGCAGTGGCTATCAATGCCGTATGTGGAGCGCGGCACTGAGCCCGATGCCGGCCTGTCGGTTGAGCGCTACATCTGGGGAGCCACGGCGGGCATGCTGCGCAACCTGTACCGCTTCCTGAGCGCCTGAGCGATCACACGATCCGGCACACGGCCCCCTCGGTGGGCAACCCAAGCGCGAAGCGTGGGGGCCACGGCCGCAGCGCCGGGCCGCCCCAAGCAAGGCCAGCCCCCTCGGGGGGCAGCGCACTACGCGAAGCGAGAAGCGTGGGGGCCACAACTCTTCTTCGTTATGATTTGCCATGAGCTTTTTTGCCGTCTTGTTTGCATTGATCATTGAGCAAGTCCGCCCGCTGGCGCGCGGCAACTGGATCCATGCGACGTTTCGCAGTTGGGCACGCTGGTCGCGGCGCAGCCTGGATGCCGGAAAAATCCAGCACGGCTGGCTCGCCTGGGCCGTGGCGGTCGTGGCGCCAAGTCTGGTCACTCTGCTGATTCACTGGCTGCTGTGGGAAGTCAACCCGCTGCTTGCCTTTTTATGGAGCGTGGCGATTTTGTACGTCACGCTCGGCTTTCGGCAGTTCAGCCACTATTTCACCGATATTCGCGATGCGCTGGATGATGGCGACGAAACCTCGGCGCGCGAGTTGCTGGCCCAGTGGCGTCAGGTCGATGCCAGTGAGTTGCCGCGCAGTGAGATCGTCCGGCATGTCATTGAGTATTCGGTCCTCGCTGCCCATCGTCACGTGTTCGGCGTTCTTGGCTGGTTTTCGGTGCTGGCGGCTCTGGGCCTCGGCCCGGCAGGCGCCGTTTTTTACCGCATGGCCGAGTTTGTCATGGCCGAGTTTGTGTCGCGCTACTGGGTTTACAAAAGCAAAACGCCTGGCGAAGGTGCCAGTCCTGCCCTCCAGACCGCTGCGGCCCGCGCCTGGGGTGTGATCGATTTTGTACCGGCCCGCGTGACCTCGCTGGGTTTTGCGGTCGTGGGCAGTTTTGAAGACGCCATCGATGCCTGGCGACACTACAACCAGCGCTTCGCTGCCAGCGACGCGGCAGCGTCAGGCAACCGCAACGATGGCGTGATTCTCGCGGCCACGTCCGGCGCCGTGAATGTGCAGTTAGGCGGTGTTCCACTGAAGGCCCGGCGTTCGCCGGCTTCGCTGGGTGAATTAACTGCGGGGCTGGATATCGATGGCCTCGGCGAGCCCGGGGCAGCCGTAGACGCTGAGCCGACCGAGGCCACGCCCGGCCGGCAGCCGGAGCTTGCGCATCTACGCAGCATCGTCGGACTGGTCTGGCGCTCGGTGGTCCTGTGGATGGTGCTGCTGGCCCTGCTGACGCTGGCACGCTTGCTGGGTTGAACCGGCAAATCCGGTCCTAATACCGGGTCTGGGAAAGTTCGGCGAACAGCTCGCTATATAAACGATAGCGGCTGGCGCTTATTCCGCTTGGGCTTGCGGTCGATTTGACCTCTGAAATCACGCCGCAGCCCGGTTCGTGGAGATGCGTGCAGTTGTAGAACCTGCAGTTCTGCGCATGGGCTTTCAGATCGGGCATCAGGCCCGCCAGTTGCATCGGCTCAATATGGTTCAGGCCAAATTCCTGAAAGCCAGGCGAGTCGATCAGGGCTGTGGACCGGTCGTCGCCGATCCAGTAGAGCGTGGTGCTGGTGGTCGTGTGTTTGCCCGAGTTGAGGGCCTGCGATATTTCAGCCGTCAGCACCTTGGCCTGCGGCACCAGCAAATTGGTCAGGCTGCTTTTGCCGGCACCAGAGGGGCCGAGTACCAGCGTCTTTTTGCCCTGCAGCAGGGCTATGAGTCCGGCGGTTTGCGCGTCGTTCGCGCCCACGTCCGATTTTGGCTTGATGGCCAGTGGCAGCATGCGGTAACCCATGGCGCGGTATGGGGCGAGCTTGGCCCAGGCCCTGCCAAAGGGCTCGGCCAGGTCACTCTTGTTGAGTGCAATGATCGCCGTGATGCCTTCAGCCTCTGCTGCAATCAGGGCCCGGGTGAGCTGGTTTTCCGAAAACTCGGGCTCGGCCGCCATCAGGATCAGCACCTGGTCTAGATTGGCCGCGAACGATTTGGTCCGCATCTCGTCCTGGCGGTAAAACAGGTTGCTGCGTGGCTCCACTTTTTCGATCGTGCCCTCGTCCTGCGAAGGCAGCCAGCGCACGCGGTCGCCCACGACGGCCTGGCTCTTTTTACCCCGGGGATGGCAGATGACCCGCGCGCCGGAGTCGGTTTCTACCAGCACGTGGCGGCCAAAGCCCGCCACGACCAGCCCGGCGTGCGTCCCCTCGACCTGGCGCGCGGGCGGTCGGGGCGCCTTGCTCAAGCCAGCAAGGCGTCAGCCTTCGACGCGCAGAAGAAGTCACTGACTGAAATGCCGTTCACGTCGTGCGTGTTGAAACGCACCGTGCACTTGCTGTAGCTCACGGCCAGGTCGGGGTGGTGATCTTCGGCATTGGCGATGAACGCCAGTGCATTCACGAAGCCGATGGTCTCGTGGAAGTTCTGGAAGGAGAAAGTTTTTTCCAGGGCCCCATCAATCAGGCGCCAGCCGGGCACCTGCTCGCCGTTGAGCTTGCTCAGGTGCGTGACGATTTCTGTGGCACTCAGGGCTCGGCGCTTGGCGTGAATGGCGTTTTTCATGGACGCGCGTTCTGCATGACAAGGTTCATGCGGCCCAGTCGTTCCGATGCCGGCGGGTGCGAGTAGTAGAACTTCACGAAAACCGGGTCGGGCGTGAGCGTGCTGGCATTGTCCTTGTAGAGTTTGAGCAGAGCGCTTTGCAGATCCCTGCCGTCGGTTTGCGACACGGCGTAGGCATCGGCTTCAAACTCATGCTTGCGTGAGAACTGCGCTGCCAGGGGCGAAATGAAAAAACTGAAAAGCGGCGCCGCCAGCAAAAACAGCAGCAGGGCCAATGCATCGTTGCTGTTGACCATGTCAGGGCGCACGCCCAGGCCGGTGTAGAACCACACCTGCGACGAGAGCCAGCCCAGCAACGCAAAGCCCGCCAGGCTCATGGCGAACATCGTCGCGATGCGCTTGATGATGTGCTTGTGCTTGAAGTGGCCCAGTTCGTGGGCCAGCACGGCATCCACCTCCCCGGGGTTGAGTTGCTTGAGCAGGGTGTCATAAAAGACAACCCGCTTGGCTGCGCCGAAACCGGTGAAGTAGGCGTTCGCGTGGGCCGAGCGCTTGCTGCCATCCATCACGAACAGGCCCTTGGCGGCAAAGCCGCAGCGCTGCATCAGGGCGGTCACACGCGCCTTCAGGGTTTCATCCTCGAGGGGTTTGAATTTATTGAACAATGGCGCGATCACGGTAGGGTAGAGCACCAGCACCAGCAGGTTAAAGCCCATCCACACGGACCAGGCCCAGAGCCACCAGAGCCGCCCCGAACTGCCCATCAGCCACAGGATCAAGGCCACGATCGGCAGGCCGATGACCGCCCCGACCAGCGTGGATTTGACGAGGTCCGTCAGCCACAGACGCAGCGTCATTTTGTTAAAGCCAAAGCGTTCTTCGATTTTGAAGGTGCTGTAGAGCGTGAAGGGCAGACCCAACAGTCCATTGATGGCCACGAAAGCTGCGAGCAAAGCCAGTTGCGGCACCAGGGAGCCATAGCTACCCAAGCCCAGCGTGCCGATGGCGCGGTTGAGCATGTCGAGGCCGCCGAGCAGCGTCCAGCCGAGCAGCACCGCGCTGCCGAAGGCCGTCTCCAGAAGCCCGAAGCGGCTTTTGGAGACCGTGTAGTCAGCCGCCTTCTGATGCGAAGCCAGCGAGATGGTGGCGGCAAACGCGGCCGGTACGGCGCCGCGATGTTGCATCACGTGGCGTATCTGGCGCGACGCCAGATAGAACTTCACGACCAGGCCCAGCACCAGCGCCGTCGCAAAAATCATCGTCAGGACAAAAGAATAGTCGTTCATGGCTGGCAGTTTAGGCGATCAGCGAGAATCGCACGATGCCCGATATTGAATCACCTCTTAAAAAATCTGACCAGAACCTGGTCTGGCTTGACTGCGAAATGACCGGGCTCGACCCCGAAAAAGAACGCCTGATTGAGATCGCAGTGATCGTGACCGGACCGCAGCTCACGCCCCGCATCGAGGGCCCGGTGCTGGCCATTCATCAAAGCGACGAACTGCTGGACCAGATGGACAACTGGAACAAGGGCACGCATGGACGCAGCGGCCTGATCGACAAGGTCAAGGCCAGTCCTTTCTCAGAAGCAGATGCCGAGGCCCAGGTGCTGGCCTTTCTGGCGAAGTATGTGCCCAAGGGTACGTCGCCGCTGTGTGGCAACACCATCAGTCAGGACCGGCGTTTTCTGGTCAAGTACATGCCCAAGCTCGAGGCGTTTCTCCATTACCGCAACGTGGACGTGAGTACGTTCAAGGAACTGGCCAAACGCTGGAAACCTGAGGTGTACGCCGCCTTCAAGAAGCGCCAGAGCCACACCGCGCTCGCTGACGTTCATGAGTCGATTGATGAGCTTGAGCACTACCGGGAACACTTTTTGAAATGATGGCGGAATGCCGGCAAGCTTGTTTTTTTTAAGTGTTTTCGGACCGTAGCCCACGAATAACGTGCGCAGTGCGCTCCTGAAATGATAGCGAGTCAACGGGCTCATCGAGGCTGGAAAACGCCGGGCAGGGTCCTGGCAATGCACTTAAAGGGTCATGCGGCCCACATCGCCATGGCCTTGCCAAACACGGGGGATGGTAGAAACCCGCAAAGCATGGCATAATCAAAGGCTTGCTGATGCACGACGTGCGTCGCATTTGTACATCTACCTCACACTTTTGCACTCTACGGGTTTCGCCTTTTAGAGTCACCGCTTCAGGGCCCTCCGGCCTGAACCGGATATTCGTTTGATGGTTGATGTTTTATTAACCATGAACGAAGCCTTCTGCATCGCAGGGGTGAAGTTTCCTGCGCCGAATCGCCAAAAGCGTGGCGCGCAGGTGATTAGTGAGAAAAAACATGACTGACTCTTTTGAGGCTCGCGGCGATTCTATGGCCGAAGCAAACACTTACACCGACAATGCCAGCGAGAACCTCGGCGTGCCTGATTTTTCAGAGGCCATTGTCGGCAACGACTCTTCGCTCGACGCGGTAGCGGCCGATCCTAACGGCTTCGTCAAGCTGGGCCTGGCCAAGGAACTGCTGCAAGCCGTAGCCGACATGGGTTTCACCCAGCCGACGGCCGTGCAGATGGCGACCATCCCGAAAGCCATGCAGGCGCTGGATGCTGACGTCAAGGCCGACCCCAAAGCCAAATTCACCGACCTGCTGGTTTCCAGCCAGACCGGTAGCGGCAAGACCGCCGCCTTCCTGCTGCCCGTGCTGCACACCCTGCTCAAGCAGCAGGAAGAAGCCGAGCGTTTCGAGCGCGCCGAATTTGAACGCCTGAGTGCTGAAGCTGTTGCTCGCGGCGAAGCCCCGCTGAAAAAGCCGAAACGCAAAGACCCGACCAACATGCGCAACTTCAAGGCGGCGACTCCCGGCGCGCTGATTTTGTGCCCGACCCGCGAATTGGCCCAGCAGGTCTGCGCCGACGCCATCGACCTGGTTCGCCATTGCCGTGGCCTGCGCATTGCCAACGTGGTGGGCGGCATTCCTTACCAGCTGCAAATCGCCAAGCTGCAAAACGCTGACCTCGTGGTGGCTACGCCTGGCCGCCTGCTTGATTTGCAGCGCAGCATGCAGATCAAGCTCGACCAGGTGCAATTCCTCGTCGTCGACGAAGCCGACCGCATGCTGGACCTTGGCTTTGCCGACGACCTGACCGAAGTCAACCAGCTCACCATCGAGCGCAAGCAGACCATGATGTTCAGCGCCACCTTTGCGCCGCGCATCATGCAACTGGCCACCCGCGTGATGCGCCAGCCGCAGCGCGTCGAGATCGATTCACCGCACGAAAAACATGCGTCTATCACGCAGTCTCTTTTGTGGGCCGACAACCAGACGCACAAGCGCAAATTGCTCGACCACCTGCTGCGCGACACCACGATCAATCAAGCCATTGTGTTTGCCTGCACGCAGGTCGAATGTGATGGTCTGGCCAACGATCTGGTTCAGGACGGCTTTAGCGCCGTCGCATTGCATGGCGCTTTGGGCCAGGGCCTGCGCAACCGCCGTTTGATGGCTTTCCGTGACGGCCGTGTGCAGATTCTGGTGGCTACTGACGTGGCTGCCCGTGGTCTGGACGTTCCGACCATCACCCACGTCATCAACTACGGCCTGCCGATGAAAGCCGAAGACTATGTGCACCGCATTGGCCGTACCGGCCGTGCCGGCCGCGAAGGCCAGGCAATCACGATTGCCGAGTTCCGCGACCGTCGCAAGATCCAGGACATCGAGCACTATTCGCAGCAAAACATCAAGCCCAGCGTGATTGCTGGTCTGGAGCCGTTCCGATCGCCCGCGTGGCAATTTCGGTGGCGGACGTGATGACCGCGGTGGTGGCCGCAGCTTCGGCGGCGGCGGTGGTGGTGGCTATGCGGGCCGCAAGCCGGCTGGCGGTGGTTTTGGTGGCGGCGCAGGTGGCGGCTTCGGCGGCAACCGTGACGATCGCGGCGGCTCCTTCCAGGGACGCCCGCCCGCACCCCAAGGCAATAACTACGCCGACCGCAGCGGTTTCAACGACCAGGGCCCGCGTCGCCAGGACGACCGCAACTTTGGCAACAACAGCGGCAACGCTTTTGCGCCCCGTGAAGACCGCAATTTTGGCGCCCGCAGCGACGGCTTTGCGCCGCGCCCTGATTTTGCCAACCGCAAGCCAGGCTTTGCCCGGCCTGCCGGCAAGGTGTTCGTTCCGCGTGACGCCGCCAAAAAGGCCGGCAAGTTTTCCAAGCCGGCGCGC